>JAUHYN010000058.1 GCA_030426505.1 bacterium
CGGGTCCAGCGCGCTCATTCGACTGCTGCGCGGCTCGGGTTCGGGCGCGAGCACGGAGTCGACGATCATCCACACGAACCCCCCGACGATCGCCGCGATCCCTACGCCCGCGATCGCGCTGCCGGTGGTGTACGTGCTCTGGTGTTCGTCGCGCATCCGCATCGCGATGGACGCGGTCGCCGCGCCGCCCATCGTGAAGCGCGTCTCCTCGGCGAGGCGGTTGTACTTGGCCTGAGCCCCGGACATCACGATCGCCCCCACCACGATCCCCGCCACGCCGGCGCCGACCGTCGCCCACGCGATCGGGTTCGCGAGCGCCGAGGGCGCTTCGTCGTCGTCCGGCTCCGCGCCGACCACCTGCGCGGAGATGCCGCTGCCCTCGCGGCGCGACGACTTGTCGAACGGCGTGACGTCGCCGCCGGACTCGCGCTTGGCGACGTAGAGCGGGTCCTGCTCCATCGCGATGTCGATGGTGACCACGCCGTTCTTCTTCGGGATGGTGATGCGCTGGTCGAGCGGGTGGTAGCCGGCGCGCTCCAGGCGCACGTGGTAGACGCCCGACCAGAACGGCGTCGGCGCGCCCGGCGTGGGGCGCTTCATCGGGTCGCCGTACACGAGGACCTCGGCGTCGGGCGGCTCGATGTTCCAGGCGACTTGGACGTCTGAGGCGCCGAACAACCGGCGGGGCGCGGTGCGCGTGGCGTCGTCGAGCGCGCGCGCCTCGTTCGCGGAGATCGTCCAGATGAGGACCTCGGTAATGCTCGCGCGCGCGACGTCGAGGACGATCAGCTTGAGCTCGAGCGTCCGGGCCGCGCCCTCGCCGTGTTGGCGGAGGTGCCCGATCAGCACGTGCTCGCCTTCGAGGATCTCGCCGATCTCGACCAGGCAGAAGACGTCGTACTCACACTTCTTCGCCTGCTCCGTGAGGTCGACGCCGATGCGCTTGGCGACTGTCTTCGGATCGACGACCTCGAGCCCCTTCAGCTCCCGCATCGTGGCGAGGATGTTCTTCGTGCCGCGGTCCGCGGTGTCGTAGGCGACGCCGCGCGGATCCAACGGGAACACGATGACGCTCGCCTCGGCGGAGCGGGCGAACAGCGCGGCCACCAGCACCAGGGAGACGAAGATGAGGGGCCGCCCGGGCACGAGGCCGAGGTTTAGCCGAAAAGCGGTGTGGACTTCAACGTTTGGCCTCGGGGCGCACGCCGATGCCGTGCTCGTAGACCAGGGCTCCCCCGCTGTCGCCGACGAGGTAGATGAACGGCCACATCGCGAGCCCCGCCACCAGAGCCAGCATTCGGCCGGGGCGCCCGAGCTTCTGGGGCGCGACGAAGCGCAGCACGACCACCACGATCGACAGCCACGGGACGAGGTTGGCGTCGTCCGCGTGGGTCGTCAGGAGCTCGCCGCTGACCCCGGACTCCACCGCGACGTCGAACGCCGCCTGACCCGTGGCCGTCGCGAACAGGCTGCTGACCACGATCGCGACGTAGAACCCCACCGCGAGGCGCGACAGGTGCTTGCTGTCGGTGAACAACCCCAGCGCGTCGATCACGGGCGCGAGCAGGATGAGCACGATCGGGAGGTGGATCGCGATCGGGTGCAGCGCCTCCATGTCACGCGCTCTTGTCGAGCTCGGCTCGGAACCCGCGCGAGAGATCGACCGAGTGCAGGTACTCGTCGATGCTGGCCTGGCGCTGCGCCGGCGACCAGTCGAGGCGCGACCCCATGACGTCGGCGACGCGCTCGATCGAACCCACGCCCTGATCCTTCGCGGTGAGCGTGAGCGAGGTCCGGCGCACCATGACGTCGTCGACCGACACCGCGAGCTCGCGCTCCACCGCGAACGCGACCTCCGCGTAGATGACGTCGCGATCGGGCGTCACGCGATCGCGCAACGAAGCGTCCTGCGAGACGTACGCGGCGACGTCCTTCGCGCGCGCGCCGTACACGTTGGCGAGGCGCTGCGCGACGTCCTCGGGGAGCTTCGCGCCCCCGGCGATCTCCTCGGCCAACGCGTCGAAGTCCTTCTTCAACCCGCGCGCCCCGGGGAGCAGCGCCTTCGCGGTCTTCGATCCGGGCGCCTTCAGCTGGGCCGCGACCAACGCGGCGTCCACCGTCTCGGCGGCCATCCGCCGGTAGGTCGTGAGCTTGCCGCCCGCGATCGTCACCATCCGACCGTCACGGTAGAGCTTGTGCTCGCGCGGCACGTCCGACTCCGACGCGGCGTCGTCCGGTTTGATCAGCGGCCGCAGCCCGGCCCACGTCGCGAAGACGTCGTCCGGCGTGAGGCCCCGCCCGGGGAAGTGATGATTCGCCGCCGCGAGGAGGTACTTCACGTCGTCCAGGGTCACGCCGATCTCGCCGGGGTCGCCCTCGAAATCGGTGTCCGTGGTGCCGAGGACCGTGCGGCCGTGCCACGGGATCGCGAAGAACACGCGGCCGTCCTGCGGCGCGAGCAGCGCGCTCGCCTGCGAGCACGGGAGCCGGTCGTGCTCGACCACGATGTGGACGCCCTTGGTGGGGCGGATGATCTGGTCTTCGATCTGCGCGAGCCCGCGCGTGTGATCGGTCCACGCGCCCGTGCAGTTCACGACGCCCTTCGCGCTCACCTCGATCAAGCGATCCGTGAGGCGATCGCGGATCGCGACGCGCGCGGTGTCGCCCGACTCGAGGCCACTCACCCCGACCACCTTCGCGCGCGTGAGGACCGGCGAGCCGAGCTCTGTCGCGGCGATCGCGTTCTCGAGCGTCATGCGCGCGTCGTCGGTCATGCAGTCGTAGTAGATGATGCCGCCGGTGAGGCCCTCCGGGTTGAGCAGCGGCTCGCGCTCCAGCATCCGCTTCGGCGAGCGCAGCGTGATGTGCCGCTTCTCGACCTTGAAGAGCGAGAGGCTGTCGTACATCCAGAGGCCGACATCCATCAGCCACAGCGGGTGCCGGTCGCCCTCGTACACGGGCAACGCGAACATCAGCGGGCGCACGAGGTGAGGCGCGATCTTCCGGAGCGCGGCGCGCTCGTTGGTCCCCTCGAAGACGAGCTTGAACTGGTAGTGCTCGAGGTACCGCAGGCCGCCGTGGATCAGTTTGCTCGAGCGGCTCGACGTCCCGAACGCGAAGTCGCGCTGCTCGACGAGGAGCACGGTGAGCCCGCGGAGGGCGGCGTCGTGCGCCACGCCGGCGCCATTGATGCCGCCCCCGATGATGACGAGGTCGAAGGCCCCGCCGTCGATCTCGTCGAGCACCGCGCCGCGCTGTCGAGCGTCGAAAAGTCGTTGGTACTCTGCGCTCATGGCGTTGGGGGCGCTCTAACGTGGGATGACGCACCGAGGCAATGACAACCCCCGGACCGGCTAGCCGATGCGGCGGTTCCGCTCGCCCTCGCCCATGATCTTGATCGGCTGAATCGCCATCACCTTCATGAACACGCGGAGCAGGACCGGATCGAACTTGTATTTGATCTCACTGGACATCAGCGCGAGCGCGATCTCCGGACCGTACGCCTCGCGGAACGGCCGCTTCGAGGTGAGCGCGTCATAGGTCTCGCAGATCGCGATGATCTTCCCGTAGATGCCCAGGCCCATCTTCGGCATCACCAGCTCGATCTCGCCGTCCGCCGTCCGGCGCGGGATCGCGAAGTCCACCTTGCTCTCGTAGGCCGCGACGATGCGCGCCATGGTCGACTTGTCGAGGCCGCGCGAGAACAGGATCTTCTTCGCCGACCGCAGCGGGAAGAGATCGATCTCCTTGCGCTCCTCGTCCGTGAGGCCGCCCTTGCGCGACAGGATCTCCTCGGACACACCGACCAACCCGACCTGCGAGAAGAGCGCCGCCATCCCGAGCTCGTGGAGCTGCCGCTTGTCGAGCCCGAGCTCCGCGCCGAACACCACGCACAGCAGCATCGTGTTCACGGAGTGGTACGGGAGGTAGTCGGTGTCGCTGCGCGTGGTGGTGACGCCGAGGAAGTGCGTGCGCTGGTCGTGCGACAGATCCACGAGGTCCTGCACGAGGCGCCCCGCCTTCGCGAGCGGGATCGAGTAGTCGCCGCGCTCGATCTTGTCGAAGTAGATCCGCATGAAGAAGATCGCGCGCGAGTACACCGTCATCAGGTACTTCTTGCGGTCGATCTGCTGGTCGAGATCCGGTTCGGCCTGGAGCTTGTCGAGCAGCTCCTTCACCTGCGCGTAGCGCGCGAGCCGCAGCGACGGGAGCTCGCGGCCCTCGGCGCCGTCCTCCTTCGCGCTCCCGGCGTAGTCCGCGCTGAAGATGTAGAGGAAGTCGCGGATCTCCGCGGAGGTCACCGGGCGGTTCGTGGAGAAGCCGCCGATGTCGCGCCGCTCGAACTCCGCGGTCAGGAACTTCACGCTCTCGAGCGCGCCGAAGTCGAACTTCAGCTGCGTGTTGTTGAGGTAGATGATCGTCTCGGACGCGTGCAGGTTGAGCTGCTTCTCCGTCGCGATGACGCGGTTCATCGCCTCACGCAGCGTATCGATCGGCTTGAGGAAGATCTTGTTGTCCGGCGCGTGGATCTTCACGTTGCGGACGAGCATGTAGAGCGTCGACGCGATCTGCTTGCCGAGCGCCTGGAGCTTCTGGTCGCGCTTCGCGGACCCCGGATCGTCGAGGGCGTCCGCCTTCGCGAGGCTGTCGAACTTGCCGTCGTCGGCCTGGAACGCGCTCTTGGTCGGATCCCAGTCGTCGCGCAGGCGGAGTGAGTCCTTTTCAGCCACGCTTCTTCGCCTCCGCGCGCTTCGCCTTGATGTCCTGCTTCAGGCGCAGCGCCGCCTTGTGCGCGGACTGCATGATGTCCTTGCTGTTCTGCCGGTTCTGCACCTGCGCCGCGAGCACCTTGAACGCCGCCACGGACTTCATCGCGGCGAGGCCGATGATCGCCATCGACTTGATGTCGTCGACCTTGCCGCGCGAGAACAGCCCGCCCTTCTGATCGAAGATCTTGGACAGGTAGTCGAGCGCGACGTCCGTCCGCGTCTCGCCGAGCGCCGTCGCGATCGCGATGCGCTCGCGGTTGTCGCGGGACAGGTAGTCGTCGGCCTGCATCGCCTTCACGAACAGCGGCGCCGCGCGCTTCGGCGCTCGCGTCGCGAGGGCGCGGTACGCACCGACGCGCATCTGGATGTCCTCGTCTCGCATCGCCTTCTCGATGTAGCGGAGCGCGACGTCCTCTTTGGACTTGGCGAGGGTCTTGAGGCCCTCCAACCGGATCATGATGTTCGGGTGGTCGAGGCAGCGACTGATCAACTGGATTTTGTTGTCCGGGTTGATCTTGTGGATGATCGCCAGCATGTCCTTCACGACGTTCGACGAGTTGTGGTCGAGCCGCCGCGCGAACACGTCGACGTGATTGCGCCCCATCTCCGCGAGCACGTTGATCAGGATGTGCCGGGCGTCCTGGCGCTCCATGCCCGCGAGCATCTCCACGATGTGGAGCATCTCCTCCTCGCCACACACCGACAGGTAGGCATGCACCGCGGCCTCGTCGAGGTCGCGGTTGAGCATCAGGTACTGACCCACCGCGTCGAGCCGGTGCGGCTCGGCCATGCGTCGGCGGAAGACGCCCGCCATCTTCGTGACGAGCTGGACGCGGCTGGGCGGGAGCGGGCGCTCCGCGATCCGTTCGAACCGCTGGAGCAACGCGACGGCGCCCTTCACGTCTTCGGAGACCAGCAACGTGTCGAGGACCTGCGTGAAGGCCTCGAGCATCATCTCGTAATCCTCGGCGTCGCACTCGAGCTCGAGGATCTGGAAGAGGATCAGCACCATCTTCGCGAAGAGGCGCTTCTTCGCCTCCTGGAAGAGCTCGTCCTGTACCTGCGACCGGTCGCCCGGCGTCGCGGTGCGGCCCGAGATGATGCCGCCGCGCATCTGGTCGACGTCGGTCAGCTCGAGCTCGAGGTCCTCCGCCGACAGGCGCGCGAAGCGGGTCACGTCGTCCGAGTTCGCCGAGAGCTGCTTCCTGAGGTAGGCGACGATCTTCTCGACCTCGATCTCGACCTCTTCCTCGGACAGCTCGCCGAACCCGAAGCCCTCGACGACGACGTACTCGATGAAGTCGAACTGCTCCTTCCAGAGGCGCGTGATCATGTCCTCCTGGAAGAGCGCGGCCTCCGAGCGGGACTCGGTCGCGAGGAGGACGAACCGCAGCAGCTCCTCGGGAGGCATCCCCTTGCGGAACATCAGGTACCGCATCCCGTCCTTGTAGAAGCGGTAGGTCAGGTTCTCCCGATCCTCGTCCTGGTAGATGACGTGCTTCTTGAACTCGAGGGTGAACGGCGTGAGCTTGAGCGGGAGGATGTCGTGATCCTCGAGGAACGTGGTCAGCGCCTGGTGCGCCGGCTCGAGGTACTCGGCGAACCGCGTCTCGGCGTGCCGGTAGATGTTGATGTTCTTGATGCCCTTGAGGAGCAGAAAGAAGACGTCCGCCGCCTGACGCGCGGCCTGTTCGTCGCCGTCGCCCTCGTCGGCCGCGCCTCGAGATTGTAGGACGTCGCTCGTCACCGCTGGGGGATGTTACCGCCTCGCCGCGACGGCGCCACCTCCTACCGCGGGTGCCGATCCCACGGCATACGGTTACTGGCCCAGCTTCTGCTTCAGGGACGCGAGGTGGTCGTCCACCACGGAGGCCGCCGCGGCCGCAGAATCATCAGGCGCATCGGGCGCTTCCGCCTCGGGCGCCTTCCCGGAGGGGAGCGCCTTCATCTTGGCCTTGAGCGCCTCGAGGGCCCGCTCGGCCTCGACGTTGATCGGCGGCCCCGCCTCGAGCAGCGCCGGATCGCTCTCGCTGATGACCTCGGCCTCGACCTCGGCGCGAATGATGCGCTCCTCCATCCGATCGAAGGCGTCGAGCGCGTTGGCGACGCTGTTCTTCGCCTTGGTGGTCGCGCCCGACTTGGCGCCCTTGGCCTGGGCGGCCGCTTGCCGCGCGAGGAGCGCCGCGCGGCGCGCGGGCATCTCGGAGAGGCGCCGCTCGAGCTCGCGCTCGGCGCCCTCGAGCTGCGTGATCTGATTGGCCTGCTCCTCGATGGCCGACGTCTCGGCCGTGGCCCGCTGCTCCGCCGCGATCTTCAGCTCGAGCGCCTTCCGCGCCCGGTCCTCGTCCCCATTCTGTAGGGATTGCATCGCGCGGGCCTCGTAGCCCTCGGCGTCGGCGAGCGCCTTGTCGCGCTTGCGCTCGAGGAGGCGCTTCTGGGTCTTGGCCTCGATGATCGCGTCGCGGGCCTCCTGCCGGCCCCGCTTCATGTCTTCGATGGCCTGCTCGAGCATCTTGGCCGGGTCCTCCGCCCGCTCGACGAGGTTGTTCAGGTTGGACTCCAGGACCTTGGAGATTCGGCTGAGGATACCCATGGGCAGTTCGCTTTCCTGAGGGAAACCGGCTGTACCGGGGAGCTTGTTCCCGCCGGGGCCCCTCCCCCGAATTCTTAGCTTGATCCGGCGCCGGATCCAAACTAACTCCCTCGGCTTCATGGCGCTCCGTAGGACCGGATACAAGGCCGGTGACGAGGTCGACTCCAAGTGCACCAAGTGCAAGATGGTGCTCGCGCACACGATCGTCGCGATGGTCGGAGACCAAATCGCGCGCGTGAAGTGCAATACATGTGGGGGAGAGCACGCGTACCGCCCACCGCCGACCGCGAGTGAGGCGACCGCGAAGCGCCGCCGCGCCGAGCGCAAGGCGAACGCAGCCGAGAAGATCGGCGCGCTCCCGACCGCCGAGGAATACGACGGCATCGCGAAGGGCAAGGATCTGTCGAGCCCGCTCACGTACTCCATTCAGATGGAGCTGCAGCGCGATGACATCCTCGAGCACCCGACGTTCGGGATCGGAATCGTCACCGACCTGAAGGAAGGGAAGAAGGCTCACGTCGCCTTCCCCGACGGCGGACGCGTCCTCGCGTTCGGCCGCGGTTAGCTCCGAAGCGGCCGTGTCTTCGGCCAGGCCGCACCTTTTCCGCACCGCAGCCCTCCCGGGTTGCGGTGGTCGACTCCTCTCGAACCCTGAGGACTTCGTCGTCGACGAGGCGCTCCCCTACGCCCTCGGCGGCGAAGGCACGCACCTCTTCGTTCGCATCGAGAAGACTGGCCTCACCACGCCGCAGGCGGTGGGGCGGCTCCTCGCGGGCGTCGACCGACGCGCGATCGGGTGGGCCGGCCTCAAGGATCGCCACGCCGTCGCGCGGCAGTGGATCTCGATCGACGATCCGAAGGGCCTCGTCGAACCGACCCTCGCCGACGTGGACGGCGTGCGGATCCTCGAGACCACGCGCCACACGAACAAGCTCAAGCGCGGGCACGTCGCGAGCAACCGCTTCACGATCCGCCTGCGCGACACCGAGCCGCACGCGCTCGCGAAGGCCGAAGCGATCCTCGACGCCCTGAAGCGCACCGGTCTCCCGAACGTGTTCGGCCCGCAGCGCTTCGGTCACGGCGGCGACAACGCGGAGCGCGCGCGGCGGATCTTGATCGGCGAGGCGCGCGCGCCGCGGCGACGCGACGAGAAGAGCATCCTCATGTCCGCGCTGCAGTCCGAGCTGTTCAATCGGTTCGTCGCGCTGCGACTCGAGCGCGCGTGCTTCGACGTCGCGGTCGACGGCGACGTGATGAAGAAACACGACACGGGCGGGCTGTTCGTCGTGGAAGATCCCGCCGCCGAGCAGCCGCGTGTGGACACCGTCGCGATCTCGCCGACGGGGCCGATCTTCGGGAAGAAGACGATGCGCGCGGAACGCGCCGCGCGCGCGCTCGAGGACGAGGTGCTCGCGACGTCCGGGCTCGACGAAGCGATGCTCACGCGCCTCGGTCCAGGGACGCGTCGGCCGATCCGGATCCCGTTCGATCCGACCGCGACCGTCGAAGCGGAAGACGCCGAGACGCTCGTCCTCGCGTTCACGCTCCCGAGCGGCGCGTACGCGACGGTGGTGCTCGGCGAGATCGCGAAGCCCGAGGGCGGCGCGTTCGTGCGTTCGTCGGAGCGGACGCCCGCGCCCTGAGGCGCCTCCCCCGAGGACTACTCGGGGCGGCGCTGCGTCTTCACGAGCTTCGCGGCCTTCGATCGTGTGGCGGCGGAGCGCGCGCCCGCGAACGCCGCGGTCGTCGCGGCTTCGCCCGCGACGAACTTCACGAGTGCGTTGTTCTTCAGCCACGTGCCCGCCGCGGAGAGCGCGGGCCGCGCGCCGAGCTTCGTCGCGAGGGTTCGAACGGCGGTGACCGCCGCAGTGACGCCGGTGCTCATGAGACCTCCTGGTCCTTTCGGGCCGTGTGGCCCGAGTCGAGGTTTCAGCCTAGCCGAATCGGCCGGCGGTTGGCGAGAGGGGGACGCCCCGAGGCTCAGAGCTTGCGGATGTTGTCCCGCTTCTTCGCGAACTTGGTCGCGTTGCGGGTGTCGATCAGCAACTGCGCGTACTCCGTGATGAAGTCCCAGTCGTAGGCGTCGTGCGCGGTGAGGACGAGGACGGCGTCCTGCGACGCGAGGAGCTCCGGGGTCAGCTCGACCGACTGCATCCCGAGGTCGAAGTGCCGCGTGCGCTTCATCACCGGGCAGTGCGGGTCGTTGTAGAGGACCTTCGCGCCGGCCGCCTTCAACAGGTCGATGATCTTGAGCGACGGCGACTCGCGGAGGTCGTCCACGTTCTTCTTGTACGCGATGCCGAGCACCAAGACGTGCGCCCCGTTGAGCGCGATGGCGCGCTCGTTGAGGTGCTGCATCACGCCGTCGACCACGTGGTACGGCATCGTCGTGTTGATCTCACCGGCCAGCTCGATGAAGCGGGTCGAGAAGTCGTACTCGCGCGCCTTCCACGTCAGGTAGAACGGGTCGATCGGGATGCAGTGACCGCCGAGGCCCGGGCCCGGGTAGAACGGCATGAACCCGAACGGCTTCGTGGCCGCGGCGTCGATCACTTCCCAGACGTCGATGCCCATGCGCAGGCACATCAGCTTGAGCTCGTTGACCAACGCGATGTTCACCGCGCGGAACGTGTTCTCGAAGATCTTCGTGAGCTCAGCCGCCGCCATCGAAGTCACCGGGACGACGCGCTCGATGATCGACGCGTAGACCGCCTCCGCGACGCGCATCGAATCGGCGTCGTGACCGCCGACCACCTTCGGGATCGTGCTCGTCTCGAAGTGCGGGTTGCCCGGGTCCTCGCGCTCCGGCGAGTACGCGAGGAAGAAGTCCGTCCCCGCCTTCAGCCCGCTCTTCTCGAGGATGGGCTTGCAGACCTCTTCGGTCGTGAGCGGGTACGTCGTCGACTCGAGCACGACGAGCTGCCCCTTGCGCAGGCCCTTCGCGATCGCGGCGCACGTGCCTTCGACCGCGGTGAGGTCCGGCTCGCGCGTCTTGGTCAGCGGCGTGGGGACCGCGATGAGGAGGATGTCCGGCTCGCCGATGCGACCGAAGTCGGTCGTCGGGATGAACTTCTTCTCCTCGACGGCGACGCGCAGCTTATCGAAGTCGATGTGCTTGATGTACGACTCGCCCTTCTCGAGGGCGTCGACTTTTGCGTCGTCGATGTCGAAGCCGTAGACCGTGAACCCCGCGCGGCGGAACGCGCCGATCAACGGGAGGCCGACGTAGCCGAGGCCGCAGACCCCGATCGTCGCTTCGCGCTTTTCGATCTTTTCGAGGACGTCTTCCGTGATGCTCATGGTCGAGGGCGCCTGTCGTAGCACCCGCAAGAAAACCGAGCAAACCCCGGCGGGGGGCCTACTTCTGGCTCTTCTCGTACTGGTCGATGATCTCGCGAACTTCCGCGGCGTCCTTCGCGTCGGGCTCCATCTCGAGGTAGCGCTTGTAGTGGGCGACGGCGGTCGCCTTGTCCGAGAGCGCCGCATAGGCGCTGGCCAAGCCGCGCTCGGCCTTGGCGAGGGTCGGCTCCAGCTCGAGCGCCTTGTTGTAGTGCTCGATCGCCTTCTTCGCGCCCTTTTCACCCTGCAGGACCTGGGTGTGGCCCTCCTCGAGCTCGGCCATCGCCTGGCGCCGCTTCTCGACCGCCGCGGCGAGCTTCGGGTCGACCTCGGCCATCGGCTCGGGCGCCTCTTCGACGGTGTTGTAAGCGACGAGCCCGCCCACCGCGACGACCGCGACCACGATCACACCGATGAGCCAGTCCGGGATCTTCTTCTTCTTCTCGCGGGCCTCGATCGGGACCTCGACCTGGACGCTCGAGATCTCGTCGGTGCTCTCGGTCGTGAAGAGCTCCTGGATGCGCTCCGCCTCGGCGGCGCGGCGCTTGGTCTCCTCCTTCTCGAGCTGCGCGACGAGCAGGTGCGCCGGCTTGGCCTCCAGCCCGTTCTTCTTCGGCGCCTTCTTGAGCGGAGGCGGACCGGGCGGGGGCGGCGCCGCGCTCGCGGCCGACGGCGGGCTCGGCGCGGTCTCGGCGCCCGGCGTGTTCGACGCGACCATGCGCGCCGCCTCCAACCGAGCCATCCACCCGTTCGGGACCGAGTCGTCCTGCGGCGCGCGGACCGGCACCGAAGGCCCCGCCGACGAGACGAGGCGCGGCTTGGCTTCGTTCGGCGACGCGCTCCCCTCGAGCACCGCGAGGTGCGCGGGCTTGTTCGATGCCGCCGACGTGGATCGATAGTCCTCGCCACACGACGGGCACTTGAACCCTTCGCTGATCGCGAACTCGTGCGTGCAGTGCGGACACCGGGGCATCGGGGTCGGGAGCATACCCAATCTTTGGCCGCGCTGCGCGCGCCCAAGGGCATAACTCGTCTGTCGCGGCCAGGCTTGGCCGCGAAGGCCTCGAGATACCCAATCTTTGGCCGCGCTGCGCGCCTCCCCCGACTTGTTGCAGCGCGTCAGACTCGATCCGCCGTCCCTGTAACCTCCCGGGACGCAATCGCGTGGTCTCGTTCGAAAGGAACACCCGACCCCGTGAATACCTACTTCGACGCCCTGATCATCGGCGGCGGCCTCGCCGGCCTCGTCGCGGCCCACCACCTCGCTCGGAGCGGCAAGCGAGTCGCGCTCCTCGAGAAGAGCGGCGCGCTGGGGGGGCGCGCGCGCACGACGCGCGAGCTCGGGCACAGCTTCAACCTCGGACCGCACGCGCTGTACCGCGGCGGGGCGCTCGCGGCGACGCTCGAGCGGCTCGGCGTCGAGGTCCCTTCCCACCGCGTCGCGCCGAGCGGCTACTTCCTCGACGGCGACGCGAAACACACCGCGGTCACCGGCTTCATGTCGCTCCTCACCACCGGCGCGCTGACGCTCGCCGGCAAGGTCGAGCTCGCGCGGTTCATGGCGCGCATGAAGGCGATCGACACGGCCGCGCTCCGTGACACGACCGCGCAGCGATTCATCGAGGAGACGTTCGCCGACCCGAGCGGGCGCCGCGTCGCGCTCGCCCTCGCCCGCCTCACCACGTACGCCGACGATCCGAAGCACCTCTCCGCCGGCGCGTTCGTCGAACAGATCGTAGGCGCGACGCTCGCGGGCGTGGACTACGTGGACGGCGGCTGGTCGACGCTCGTCGATCGCCTCGCCGACGGCGCGCGCGCGGCCGGCGCGAACCTCCTCACGCACCGCCCGGTGAAGTCCGTGCGACGCACCGCGCGCGGCGTCGTGGTCGAGACCGAGGAGCGCCTCGAAGCCGACACGGTCATCCTCGCGCTCCCGCCCGAAGCGTGCCGGCGCCTCGTCGACGCGCCCGCGCTCGCCGCGCGCGCCGAACACGAGCGCCCGGTGCGCGCGGCGTCGCTGGACGTCGCGCTGTCGCGCCTGCCGGACCCGCGCGCGATCTTCGCGCTGGGGCTCGACGAGCCCACGTACTTCTCCGTCCACTCGGTGTGGGCCGACGTCGCGCCGGCCGGCGCGGCGACGCTCCACGCGGCGGCGTACCTCGGCCCCGACGACGCGCGCACGCCCGCCGCGACGCGCGCGATGCTCGAGCGCGTGGTGGATCGCATGCAGCCGGGGTGGCGCGAGCTCGTCGTGAACCAGCGCTTCCTCCCGAGCCTGATCGTGACGCCGGATCTCCCGGACGCGGCGCGAGGCGGGCTCGCCGGGCGCCCCGACGTGGACGCGGCCGGGATCGACGGCGTCTACGTCGCGGGCGACTGGGTGGGCCCGACTGGGATGCTCGCGGACGCCGCCGCCGCGAGCGCGGTGCGCGCCGCCGAGCGCGTGCTCGAAGCGTCGCGGAGCGCAGCCGCGTGAGATCGGACGAATGCGCTTGAACTCGACGACGCCCGGGGCCAATCGAGTCGGTGTGGAGGGAGCGTTCGACGCCGCGTACGCCCGACACCACCGGCACGTCTGGGGCCTGTGTTACCGGATGACGGGATCGGCGGCCGACGCCGACGACCTCGCGCAGGACACCTTCGAGCGGCTGGTCACGCGGCCGCCCGCGGATCTCGACCGCCCGCTCGGCCCGTGGCTCGTGCGCGTCGCGATGAATCTCTCGCGCGATCGTCTTCGTCGACGGCGTCGCAAGAAGTACGGCGGCGACTGGTTGCCCGCGCCGATCGAAGCGATCGACGAGCAGCCCCCGGCCGAGCGCATCGAACGCGCCGACACCGAGGCGCGCTACGACCTGATGGAGAGCGTGTCGATGGCGTTCCTCGTCGCGCTCGAGGCGCTCCGTCCGACGGCGCGCGCCGTGCTGCTGTTGCGCGACGTCTTCGACTACTCCGTGAAGGAGACGGCGGCGGCGCTCGGAACGAGCGAAGCCAACGTGAAGACCACGTTGCACCGCGCGCGCAAGCAGATGGCGGATTACGACGCTGCGCCGCCGACGGGGAGCGTCGAAGCGGGGCAGGCCGCGATGATGGCGCTGTTCGAGCGGCTGGTGGCCGGCGACGTCGCGGGCATCGAGGCGCTCCTCGCCGACGACGTGGTCGCACGCGCCGACGGTGGCGATCGGTACCGCGCGTCGCGGCGCCCGGTGATCGGCGCGGAGCGAGTCGCGCGCTACATCGCGGGCCTCGCGTCGAAGCGCGGGCTTCCGCAGTGGTTCGAGCCGCGCGTGCTCAACGGCGCGGCGGGGTTCGTCGCGGGCTTCGAGGAAAAGGAGGGGCACGCCCCCTTCCTCGCGATGACGTTCGACGTCGACGCTTCGGGCGCGATCGTCCGGATGTTCTCGCAGCTCGTGGACGAAAAGCTGAGCGGGGTCGATCTCACTCCGCGATGAGCGCGGGGCGGCTGTTGGACGCGCCATTCAACGCGACGTCCGGTTGGCCGTTGCAGTTCGCGTCGACCGAAGCGGAAGGGTCGAGCGGGAAGGCGTCGACGTCGTCGATCGCGCCGTCGTCGTCGGAGTCCGTGTCGTTCGGATCCGACGCGCCGTACCGACACGCGTCGTAGTACGGAGAGCCGGGCATGTTGAGCTCGGCGCCGTTCGAGAGACCGTCGAGATCGTCATCCTCGTCGCCGTCGTTCGTGCCGTCGTCGTCGGAGTCGGCGTCGAGCGGATCGGTGCCGAGGATCGTGAGCTCGTAGGCGGTGCCGAGGCCGTCGCCGTCCGGATCGTCGTCGACCGCGCCGCGGTAGAACGCGCGCGGCGCGGCGTCCGGATCCCAGCCGGGGCCGCCGCAGTCGGTGTAGACGGTCGACGCGCCGGCGCCGGTGACCGCGACGGAGGCCACGACCCAGTTCACGAGGTCGGTCGTGCGGTACACGCCGTAGTTCGTGCCCGTGGTAGTTCCATTGAGTGTAACCGCGAAACCCGAGAGGCCGTCCATGCACGACCCGGCGCCGATCCCCGCGCTGAGGCTCTGCACGTTGGTCTGCGCCGTCGCGATCTGCGGGCCACTGCCCGGGTTGTTCGTGGTGAGCGTGACCGTGTACGCGCCCTCCTCCGTCCAGCGGAAGCGCGTGACGTCGGGCGTGGGGCCCGCGAGCTGCATCGGGCTGCCCGTCGCGGACCACTGGAAGGTGATCGGCGTCGACGCGTTCGCGGGGCCGACCTGCGCGCGGAACTCGTAGGTGGCCCACGCGGTCGCGTCGGTCGGTCCGAGGACCGTCGGCGGATCGAGCGGGACGAAGAACGGCCCGAGCTCGAGCCGGCCCGCGCCGTAGCGCTCCGCCGGCGCGAGCGTGGGCGCCCACGCGACGAGCGAGGCCTTCACGACGTCGGGCGCGAGGTCCGCGTCGGCGCTGAGGACGACCGCGGCCGCCCCCGCCACGAACGGCGCCGCGGCCGACGTGCCCTCGAACGTGTTCGGCGCGGTCGTGGCGAGATCGATCCCGGTGTACGCGACGAGGTCCGGCTTCGCGTGGCCGCCGCTCACGACACCGCCCGGGCCGTTGGTCGGGCCCTCGCCGCTGTACGCCGCGACCGTGTACGGCGCGAACTTCCCCGCGGCGCCGACGGTGATCGCGTGCGGGCTGTCGCCGGGCGTCGCGATCGTGCGCGAGAACGTCTGCGTGTCGAGCGCCAGCCCGACCGTGTAGAGCTGCACGTCGACCGGATCGATCAATGGGTCGCGCGTCACCACGAACCCGTACAGCGGCCAGCTGCCGGTGCAGGGGTCGTCCACGATCCACCGCACGGCCTCGGTCGGCGTCTGGCCGGGGGCGCCGGTCTGCGGATCCATCGAAGACGCGACGAACGTCATCGCGCCGTTCGACTGCACCTTGACGATGTGGAGGTCGAGGTCGTCGTCGACG
>JAUHYN010001150.1 GCA_030426505.1 bacterium
ATCGAGCTGAGGCTCCGCATCGCGAACGTGGGCCCCGGCGGGAGCCGCAACGTCTCGGTGCAGGGGCGGTCATCCACGGACGGCGTCTCGTTCGTGCGCGACAAGATCGACCTCGGGCGCCTCGCGTCCGGGCAAGCCAAGACCGCGACGCTCGTCTTCCGCGTCACCAACGACGTGAAGGCCGCGAAACTGGAGTTGTCGCTGGAGCTCGCCGAGCAGCGCGCGCAGTTCTCGCGGCGGCAGTCGCTGTCGCTCCCGCTCGAACAGGTCGTCGCGTCCACGAAGGTCATCGACGTGACCAGCACGAAGCCGAGCGCTTCGGTGTGCCCGGACGCGTCGAGTTGGGTGCTCGCCGTGATGAACATGCGCGGCGGCCAGGACGACCAGCGGGTGCTCGAAGCGATGACTCGCCAGCTCCGCACGAGCGCGACGGAGCGTCGCCTGAAGGTCGTGTCGAGCAGCGCGCAGGACCAAGAGCTGAAGCGCCTCGTCAACGAGGCGAAGGCCGAGACGTTCAAGGAGTGCTACGACGAGGCCTGCCAGGTCGAGCTCGGCAAGGCGCTCGCCGCGTCGCACCTGCTGGTGTCGAGCCTCGAGCGCTTCGGCGGGCAATGCACGGTCGCGTGGGAGATCCTCGAGCTCAAGGGCGAGACGACGGTGTGCGGCAGCAGCCAACGCGGGCGGTGCGACGACGCCGGCCTCCTCGAGAGCCTCGACGCCGTCCGCGCGCGGCTCCCGAGCGGCCGCTAGCGCGTGTCGTGCGAGACGAGGAGCGCGGCGGCGTTCGCCGCGACCTCCTGCGGCGTCAGCGGGCGGTCGTAGATCGCGACGTAGCCGATGTCGCCCTCGAGGGAGCGGCTCCCGTTCGGGCGGTTGCCGATCACGACGTCGGTGCCGCCGCCGAAATCGAACTCGGCCCACCGCGGGGGGCCGAAGTTCGAGATCGGACCCGGCGATCCGTTCACGTAGAAGTCGATCCGGTTGTTGACGTCGGCGTGCGAGGAGTCGAACACGACCGTGAGCACCGTCGGTCCGCTCAGCGAGCCGACCGAGATGCCCCACTCGATCGTCGTGCCCCCGTTGATCGGGAAGACGACCGAGTTGTCCGTGATGATCAGCCCGAGGTCCGTCGTCGAGCCGGAGCCGATGTGGAAGATCCGCGAGCCGAAGCTGGTCGCGTCGTCGAGATCCACGACGACCTCGACCGTGGCTTCGCGACTCCCGTCGAGGTCGTTGAAGATCTTGTTGGAAGCAGACGCGATGAAGCCACCGCCCCCGCCCGCCGAGGTCCACGACACGCTGCGCCCCGACGACGACGTCGAGTAGAACGGGCCGATCGAGCTCCCGCTCCGCGCGAGGTCGAGGTAGGGCGGGCGACCCGTGTCCAACGCGAACGCCGCCGTCCCACTCGGGGCCTCGTCGAGGTAGTACCGGACCACGAGTCCCTGCTGCACGAGCGGCGGGAGCCCCGAGTCGGGCGGACCGGCGTCGCGCTCGACGCCGCCGTCGCGCGGTCCCGCGTCACGGACGAAGCCGCCGTCGCGGACGAAGCCGCCGTCCCGCTCCACGCCGCCGTCGCGGACGGAGCCGCCGTCCCGCTCCACACCGCTGTCCTCGGGCGGGGCCCGCCCGCTGTCCCGGACGCCGCCGTCGCGATCGGCGCCGGCGTCGGAGCCACCGTCGAGTCCCGAGCCGCCGTCGCGTGCCGGTGCGAGGCCGCCGTCACGGACGACCCCGCCGGGCCCCGTGTCGCGCGTACCGGTCGGACCGCCGTCGTAGGGCGCGTCGACGTACGCCGGATCGAACGTACACGCCGCGAGCGTGAGCAGCGCGGCGCCGATGAGATCGCGTCCCCGGATTCGGTGATCATACGCGGCGGGGTGTAGGGTACAAATGAAGGATGCTGGCGCGGCGGAGTCAGGCTCGGATCGGCCTCCTCGCCGCGTTCTGTGTCATCGGGTGTCGATCGGTCGTCGAACTCGAACTCCCCGTCCGCGAGGAGATGGAGGTCATCCTCGTCGGTCTGGAGCACGATGGCGAGCTGCGCTTCTTCGCGTACGAGGTCGACGACTTCGATCCCAACGAGGTCCCCGCGCTTCTGCCGTACGACGGCGCTGCGACCATCTACGTCCTCTACTACGAGGAGTCGCTCGAGGTGTTGCGACTCGAGCCCGGTGAGATCCCACGCGCCCGCGCGGAAGACACATCGCGACCGCTCCCAGACTTCGACACCGGCTACATCAACCGCGTCGACGGCAGCGACGCGGGCACCTGGGCCGACCTCGACGCGGAGCGGGACACCATCGCCTTCGAGATGCGCGCGCCGCCGATCGACCAGAGCCACTGCTTCGAGCCGACGTTCGACGTGACCGAGAACCCGTACGACGAGCGCTTCACCGCGGTCGTCGCGATGGCCGAGGACGAGGTCATCGGTATCAGCTGGGAGGGCGACGTGGTCCGCGTAACGCCCGATCGCGTCGAGGCGGTCCAACCGGTGGAGCGCATCGCCGCCCGCGCCGCGGCGCGCGGCCCCGGCGACGACCTCTACCTCGGCGGCGACGACGGCAAGGTCTACCTCGGTCACCCCGAACGCGGCTACACGCTGGTCGAAGACCTCGGCGTCCCCGTGCAGGCGATGAGCAGCGGTCCGATCGGATCGAGCGGCGACGTCGAGCTGTTCGTGATGACGACGGACGGAGACGTCCGCCGGTACCTCGACGGCGCGTGGCTCCTGAGTCCGGTCGGCGAGACGAACCACCACGGCCTCTACGGAGAGCTGCACTGGGTTCGACCGGGGGCGGCGATCGCGGTCGCGATGCACGGCGACTGGTTCGCCCTGCTGACCGACGGCCGCATCAAGGAGGGCGCGCGATCCTACAAGGTCGCGATCGACTTCGTCGCGGGGACGAAGCTCGCGGACGGTCGCGTCGCGCTGATCGACGACATCGGCTCGGTGTTCGACGTGACGGACGGAGGCCAACGCCTCGCCGGCAGCTACG
>JAUHYN010000059.1 GCA_030426505.1 bacterium
TTCTTGGCGATTCGAAACAGCCACGTCGAAAACTGCGACTCCCCTCGAAACTCCCCGGCGTTCTTGTACAGCGTGATGAAGACGTCCTGTGCGACGTCCTCGGCTTCCGAGCGGTCGCCGAGCATCCGGACGCAGAACGAGTAGATGCGGTGCTGGTAGCGCTCCACGAGCCGCTCGAAGGCGGCGTCCTCGCCGCCCGCGACCCGGCGCACCAGGTCGACGTCCTCACCGCGGTCCACGAGGTCCGAACCCTCGTCGGTCTCGACCGGCGTCGCCAGCTGAAGCGCTTGCTTCGGCCGCTCGACGTCAGGGGCAGTGGGCCGAGGATTCGCCATGGCGCGCACCATCAACTCTAGAACGGACCACGCGGGGATTCGGTCGGTTCCGAGTTTTTTTCGTCGATGGGGTAAGCGTTCGGGATCTCAGAGCTTCTTCAGGCGCTTCTGGGCCAGTTCCCACGTCGACCCGTGGAAAGCCGACTTCGGGCGCTCCACGCGCCGGTAGGCCTCCTTGGCCTCCTCGAGGCGCCCGTAGGCCTCCGCCGCCCGCCCGTAGATGTACCAGTCGTGCGGGTCGAGGGTCTGGCCCTTCATGTCGTAGATCGACTGCAGGACCTGGATGCCTTTGTGCGACTGGTCCGTCTCCACGTACACGGTCGCCAGCGTGTGGAGCGAACCGGACGACGGCACCTTCCGCTCCGTCGCCGCCGCGAGCGCGTCCTCCTCCATGCGGGCCGCGTCGCCGTCCATGAACAGCGCGTTCCAGGCTCGGTTGTTGAGGAGCGAGGGCGTCCGCTCCCCGCGCGCCATCCGGCTGTCGAGGTGGCGCTCGGCGGCCTCGAAGTCTCCGAGCATCGACGCCAAACAGGTGTACATCGCCTCGTTCGCGATCGGGTCCGTCGGGTCGCGCGCGAGCCGCGCCTCGAGGAGGCCGCGGAGCTCGTCGCCGCGGTCGGCCTCGCGCAACACGTAGTACAGGTTCGACACCGCGCCCTTGTCCTCCGGCGTGAGCTCGACCGCCCGGCGCGCGAACGTGAGCGCCGAGTCGTGCCGGTGGAGCAGCGCGTTCGCGCGCGACGCCGCCACGAGCCAGCGCGACTGCGCCTCCTCCGTCAGTCCGTCGGGGACGCGCTTCAGGTGATCGACCGCCGCGCGCGCCGTGCCGCCGTCCAACGCCATCAGGATCAGCGCGGCGTTCCGCGCGCGCTTCGCGTCGCGTTCGTCGACTCGGCTCCAGAACGACCCGAGGACGTGCCCCTCCGACGCGCCCTGCAGCTCGTCGAGCGCCCAGTCGAGCCACACCGTCGCGGCCTTCGTGTCGCCGCGACCCAACCGGGCGAAGGCCTCCGCACCCAGCGCGTTGATCTGCTCCCGCGCCGCGCGCACGCGATAGCGCCCGCCCTCCTTCACGAGGTACGCGACGTTCGGCCCCGACCCCGGGATCACCGTGCGGAGCCGGTAGCCGGTGGCGTCGTCGCCGTCCACGTAGAACTCGGGGAGCGACACCAACATGTCGAGCGCCATGTCGACCGCCGTGACGCCGCCGCGCGTGAGGCGCCGGGCCACCGACAGCGTCCGCGACAGGCTCTTCGGCCCCGACTTCCCCGCGAGCTCCTGGCGCCGCTCCTCTTCCGCGATCGCCTCCTTCGAGACGAACGCCCGCAGCTCGGCCTCCGACGCACCGAACGCGCCCGCCTTCGCGAACCGGAGCATCGTCGCGGTGGGCTCCTTCATCTTCTCGATCGCCCCCTCGTGCCGCTTCAACTTCCGCATCGTCGCCGCGAACGCCTGGCCCTTCAGCGGGTCCGTCCCGCCCGCCGCGAGCTCTGCGAGGTCCGCGGCCTTGTCGTAGTGCCGCATCGAGAGGAGCTTCTTCTGCGCGAGCTCGAGCGCCGCCTGGATGTCACGCGCGGCCACGCTGTCCGCCCGCAGGGCGTCCAACGCCGCCTGTGCGTTCTGTGCGAGCGTGATCGCCGCGGCGAGGATCCCGTGACGCTCCGCCGTGAGCGGCGCGCCGCGCGCGACTTCGATCGCTTCGTCGAGCGCGCCGGTGTGCATCAACGCGATCGCGAGGTTCACGTCGAGCGAGCGGTCCTGCAGCTCCTCCTTGATCGCGCGGTACTCCTGAATCGCCGCCTCGAGATCCGCGCCCGGCGCGTAGCGCGCGCCGCGCTCGTCCTGCTCGAGCAACACCGCGAGGTTCTGCCGCGCGACGAGGCGCTTCGGGTCGAGCTCCTTCGCCTGCTCGTACGCCGCGAGCGCCGCTTTGCGATCGTGGGGCGCCATGTTCTGACGCCCGAAGAAGTCGGCGCTCTCCGTGAGCCCCTGGACGAAGCGCGGGAACCACGCCTTGGGCGACGCCTGAACGCCTCGCTTCGCCGCCGCGCGCGCGGCGTCGCCGAGCCCGGCGTTGAGGAGCGCCATCGCGTAGCGCGCGTGCTGGACGCCGTTCTTCGGCTCCGCCGTGACGATGCGCTGGTAGGCCTCGAGCGCCTGGCGCATCTTCCCTTCGCCGCGCAGCCGCGCGCCCTCGTGGTCCATCGCGATCTGCGAGCGGATGATCAGTTCGCGGTACGTGGCCTTGAAGGCGTCGACGTCCTTCGGCGACCACCGGCGCGGCCCGCTGTCGAAGCGGAAGCTCGCGACGATGTCGCGCCCCTCCATCCGGTACCGCGCATCGACCTTCGCGAGGCCGAGCTGCACCGTCTCGTCGTCGGGGAACGGGCGGTGGACGAACCCGCCCGGCGGCGTCACGCGGTACTCGATCTCGGCGACGTAGGGCTGGAGGTTGTACAGCGGGCTCTTGCGCGGCTCGAGCGGCTCACCCGGCTCCGGCAGCGAAGTCAGCGCGGGCGGGAGCCACTCGAACAGCGTCCGGATGTCGAGGTTCACGGCCGCGTCGAGATCCGAAGTCACCGCGACGCCGGCCTCGTCGATCGTGAGGCCGAGCTCGAACGTGTCGCCGACCGACTTCGCGCCCTTGCGCGCGATCGACTTGGAGAGCGTCCCGTCGTAGTTCTCCTTCGCGTAGTTCTCGAGCGACTGGTGAATCTCGTGATCGGCCGCCTCCGCGAAGCGATCGCGCAGCCAGGTGTTCATGCCGCCGGTGCCGGTGCTCTTCTCGACGATCGCGCCGCGACCGAAGTCCGCCATCTTCACCGCGCGGACCTCGCGGTAGACGTTGCGCTCCGCGCCGAACGACGGCGTGGTGGTGAGGCCTTGTTCACCGCTCCGCGCGATCAACGCGCGGCGGCCCTGGAGCATCAGCGGGATCTCGGTGACGGCCACATTGGTCGCTGTCGCGTCGATCCACAGCGCGGGGTCCCCGGGTGCGTAGACGATCGCGTGATCGAACTGGTTGAGGCCGGGCATGTCGCTGATCGGGAGGAGCGAGCCGCCCCGGATCAGCGCGACGTGCGCGGGGATGTCGTGCGCGCGGAGCGCCGCGACGAGGAGCGCCGCCTTGTCCTTGCAGTCACCGTAGCCGCGCTCGAATACCTTCGCGGGCGCCGCCGGCACGATCGCGTTCTCACCGAACTCGATGCCCGTGTACCGTACGCGCTCGTGCAGCTTGTCGGCGATGCGCTGCGCGGTCGCCACGCGGTCGCCGCCCTTCTCCACCGCGAGGGCCGAGGTGTCGGCGGAGGCGATCGTGTCGTCCACGACCTTCGCGTACGCGGACGCGATCCCCTTCCAATCCCCCGCGACGGAGAACTGCACCTGCGGACTCAGCATCGCTTCCGGCGGCACGGCGTACTCGAAGCCGTCGTTCGGCTCGCGGTTCTTCTGCTCGAAGACGAGCCGCCGCACGCCGTCCTTGGTCTCGTCCTCGAGCGGCGCGAGCTCGACGTTGCGGACTTGGTACTTCAACGGGAGCTCGGCTGGCGCCTCGACCGTGACGCGCGCGACCTCGACCGGCTGCCGCCCGCCCAAGCCGTACCCGACGACCTCGCCGCCCACGAAGAACGGGCGGTGGGTCGAGTAGCGCACGACGCGCTCGACCGTCGCGCCGACGTCGACCTGCGGGAGCGGCGCGCGGAGGCGCCTGCGATCGGTATAGGTCTGCCCGCCGCCGCGCTCGCTCGACTCCTCGATCGTCGCGGGGTCCAGCGTGAAGGTCTGACCGTCGGCGAGCGTGACCTTCGCTTCGACTTCGGGGCGCGCCTCGTACCACGGCGCCCACGACGCGGTGATCGCGCCCCACGCACCCACCGCGGAGCGCTCGAGGATCGTGTAGCGCAACGTGAAGACCTGTTCGGTGGAGCCGTCCTTCGCGAAGCGGATCGTCCCCTCGTCGAGGTGGATGCGGACGGCGGGGCGGTCGTCCTCGGGCGACGACGACGCGCGCTTCGGAGCTTCGCCCGGAGCGGGCCCCGTCGCGTCGGCCTCCGTCCGGGGGCCGCCGGGCCCGTCCTCGCCGGGTGAACCGGGTCGAGGTGTGGCGCAGGCGATCGGGAACGCGAGCGGGAGCGCGATCCCGACCGCGAGGAGAACACGACGATTCATGGCCGAGGGACGATCGGCCGGAGACGGACGAGTGGTCCAGCCAAAACCCGCCCCTCAACGAATTTCGTTGGGCGCGGCGAACGGGTGACACCCGCGACAGCTCGCGGCGTTCGGCTCGTGGCTCTCGAGGCCCTCGTGGCACCGCCCGCACGTGCGCCGCGTCGAAGTCGGGCGCGGCCCGTGGGCCTTGTGGCAGTCGATGCAGTTGGTGTGGCCCGAGTTGCCGTGCAGCGCGGGGAGCGTCGCGTGGCAACTCTTGCAGCTCGGCGGCGACGCCGACGCGTGCTGGTCGTGGCACCGCGCGCAGTCCTCCACCGTCCCGTGGGGCGGCTTCGTGTCGTGGCACGTGACGCAGGCCTTCTTCGCAGCGCGGCCGGAGTGCGGCTCGTGGCAGTCATTGCACGCGTCGTGGCCGCCGACCTCGTGGCACTTCGCGCAGGCCTCGACGCTCCGCTTCGGCGCGTGCGCCGCGCCGTGGCAAGTGACGCACTCCGCGTGCTCCGCGAGGGCGCGCGCGCCGACTTCGGCGTGACAGCGCGAGCAAGCGTCGGGCGTCGGCGCCGTGACCATCTGGTGCGGCACGTGGCACGACTTGCAGTCGGTGCGCCCCGCGTGCAGCGCGCGATCCGACGGCGCGTTCTCGTGGCACTTCGTACACGCGAACGTGGGCTTGGCGTGGCCGCCGTGACAGTCGGCGCAAGCGGTCTTGTCGGCGTGGTCGACGAGGACGTCGGCGTGGCAACTCGCGCACGTCTCCCGAGGGTCCCGCTCGACCGCGTGCGGGTCGTGGCAAGTGACGCACGCTTCGTGGCCGATCTTCGAGACCTTGTCGTGGCACGTCGCGCAAGTCTTGGGCGCTTCGTGCGGGACGTGGCAGGACACGCACCCGTCGTGCCCCTTCGCGCTCTTGCCTTCGTGGCAGCTCGCGCAGTCCCGCGCTCCGCCGTGAGGCTCGTGGCACGCGGCGCACTTCTCGATCGGGTCGCGGATCGTGACGTGCAAGTTGGCTTGCACTTCTTCGTGGCACTTTTCGCACCGCTCGCGCGGCTTCGTCGCGTGCGGTTGGTGGCACGCCGTGCAGTCCTTTTCGTGGACCTTCGGCGCCGCGGCTTTCGCGCCGTCGTGACAGCGCAGGCATCCGTCGGGCCGGACCTCGGTGACGGTCTCGAACGCGTGGCACTCGAGGCACGCGCTCTTCGGCGCGCCGTCGGAGGCGTGCGTCCGGTCGAGCTTCGTCTCGTGGCAGTCGTCGCAGATCAACGCGCCGGGCGACGCGAAGCCGCTCCCCTCCGCTGGGTGGCAGTCGGCGCACGCGACGTCGGCTTCGAGGTGCGCGACGTGGCCGACGCCCTGCCGGTAGTCCTTCCACGACTCGGGGACGTAGACGGTCGGGCGCGTCGGCGACTCGCAGGCCGCGACGAACAGGAAGAGCGTGGCGAGCAGGCGTTTCACGGGGCGTGACACCAGCGGCACGGGACGTCCTGAGCCCGGTTCTTCGAGCTCGTGTACCCCGGCGGGTGCGGCGAGCCGCCGAAGCGGCCGACCGCGTGACAGTCGACGCAGAGCTGCTCGCCCGCGCCACCGTGGCACGACGCACACGAGAGCGGATCGCGTCGGGCCTCGATGCCGTGGCGGTTCGAACCGATCCCCACCCACCCGGGCGGGTGCGGGCTACCGAAGGACGAAGTCGTCGCGACCTGTTCGCGCGCGTGACAGCTCTGGCAGGTCTCGCGCGTGTGGCAGCTCAGGCACGCGCTCGCGTCCACGCGCGCCTCGGTCGCGTGGCGCGCGACGAAGCCCGCGCGGTGCAGTCCGGCGCGGCGCGGGTTCTCGAGTTCGAACCGCCACGGGAGCGCCGGCACCGCGATGCCGTGGCACGACGCGCAGTCACGCTCCGTGTGGCAAGTGCGGCAGAGATCCGCAGAGGCCGCCGCCTGCGCGCCGTGCTGTCGCACGAAGTCGTCGGCGTGGACCGCGTGGCTCGACGGGCGCACCGTCTCGGCTTCGAGGTCCACGTGGCAGCGATCGCAGTCGCGCACCTCGAAGTCGTCCTCGTGCGCGTGGCACGCGAGGCAAACGCCCATCTTCGGCATCAGCGACGCGCTCTCCTCCGCCACGCCGACGTGGCAACGCACGCAGTTGCCGTCGAGCCGCGGCACGTGCGTGACGTGATCGAACGACAGGTACGTCCGCGCGAGGTCCGTGCGGTGCGCGGTGTCGCGATCGCCGTGACACTGTAGGCACGGCCGGCGATCGTGCGGCGTCTCGTGGCAGCTCCAACACGCTCGATCCGTGGGGAGCGCGACGGCGGCCGAAGACGTCGCGGTGCGAATCGACGTGTGGCAGTCGAGGCACGCGATCCCGTCGAGGACGTGCGCGCGGTGTTCGAACGGGCCTCCGGACGGCGGGCGGATCCCGAGCAGCGTCGCGCACGCGGCGAACGTCAGCGAGCTGGCGATGACGGCGAAGCGCTTCACGGCCCGCTCCATCGGTAGCCCACGCGACCGATCGCCTGCACGGCGTACTCGTACTGCGGGGAGGCGCTGGTCTCCACCGCGAGCGCGGCGTCCCACCGCTCGAGGAACTGGTACGTCACTGCGCCGAGGGCCCACGGCCAAACGTCGCCGTCGCGCGTCCGGGCGAGCTCGCCCTCCACCGACACCACGACGACATCGACGACGGGCTGCCGGAAGAAGACGCGCGCGCCCATCCAGCCGGCGTCGGAGGCGCCGTACCGCGTGAGCACCACGCCGATCGCGCCGCGGCCGACGTCGTCGAGGCGGAGCGTGGAAGCGAGGCGGATCTCGTCGCCCCACCCTTCGACGTGGCGCGCGCCCGCGGAGAGCGACACGTCGAGGCGCGGCGCCGCGCGCCAGTCGGCGGTGACGAGGAGTGCGTTCGACGCGACGTCGCCGAGCACCGAGAACACGGACGTAGCGAGGAGGATGCGCGACGGCGAGCGGTGCTGCGCGAGTCCACTCAAGCGAACGGGCCCGAGCGTGACGCCGCCGCCGAGCGAAGCCTCGCTCACGCCGTACGTGACGAGGTCGTACGCGGCGCGGACGGCGACGTCGACGGCGTCGATCGGGTACACCGCGGCGTCGAGACCGATCTCCTGGTCCGCGAGTTCACCGGCGTCGGTGCGGCGCACGACGGCGAGGCCCACGTGCGCGAGGTCGGCGATGCGCTGCGCGGCCCGTGCGCCGATCAGGCTGTCGCCGCCGCGGTGGCGGAAGTTCGGCACGACGGGCGCACCGGCGAACGCCTCGAGCGAGGTCCCCCACGGCGCGCGGACGAGGCCGGTCACGCCGTCGAAGTGGACCGGGCGCAGCGCGCCGGTGGTGAGGAGCAAGCGCCCCGCGCGGAGCTCGCCGAGGCCGTCGGGGTGGACCAACTTCACCGCGGCGATCAATGCGTCGAGCTCGCCCTCCTCGCCCGCGCCCGCCCAGACCAGCGCTTCGGCCGACACCCACGTGTCCGCCCGCGCCTGGCCCGACAGCGCGATGACGCCCGACGGCGCCTGGGTCGCGGCGAGGACGTCGGCGCGCAGCCGGTAGGCGGACGGCGCGGTCTGCGCCGCCGCGAGGAGGAGGATCGCGATCATCGACGCTCCCGATCGATCACGCGTGCGCGGCGTAGGTCGGTCCACACGACCCAGAAGAACAGCGCGGTCGCGGCGGTGCCGAGGACCTGTCCGAGGCTCATCGCCAGCATGACCGCGACGACGCCGGGGTCGAGCACCGACCACACGAACAGCGCGAGCGCCGCGATCGTCAGCCAGCAGGCGAGGCGGAGGCGGCCTTCCTGAGTACGCATCACTCCGCCCCCTCCTTCGTCACCTTGGAGAAGGGGTGCGCGGGGCCGTGGCAGCCGGAACTCACGCAGCTCTCCTTCCCGGAGCGGATCGACTCGATGGCGCCCTTGTGATCGGCGAGCTCCTCGAACCCATCGAGCTCGGTGGAGTGGCAGTGCATGCAGTTGTGGTTCGGGTAGGGGTTGTAGATGTGGATGCGCCCGAACGTCTCTTCCGCGGGCACCGACCAGTACGTCTTCACGTAGTGGAGCAGATGCACCATGCCCGTCGCCTTCGTCGTGACGGCGCCGAACATCGCGTAGTCCTCGTGGCAGCGGTAGCAGTTCCTGTCGCCGAACAACTCGTTGCGCGCGTGCATCGACGCGAGGGACTTGCTGTTCGGATCTTCGGCGTCGGCGGTCCACGGGATCATCACGTGGCACCCGCCGCAGAACTCGCGCTTCTGCGTGGTGTCGTAGCCAGAGACGTTCCCGGACATCGCCGACATCAGCGGAAACACGAAGATGCCCGCGAGGAGCACGAGCTTCGTGACGCCGGTGAGCGGCGGTCGACGCGCGAGATACCAGAGCATGATCGCGAACGCGATCACGGCGAACAGGATCGTCGCGACGACGAGGAGATCAGCGATCGATTTCACCGTTGAGATGCTCACTTTCTCCATCGACGAAGAGGATGTTCCCGAACCCGTCGACGCTCGTGTGGCAGTCGGCGCAGGAACGGATCGTCATCGATGGATCGTGGGGCGCCGAGGTCGGCGGCACCGCGTGACACGAACCGCACGCTACGACGTCGGTCGAGTCCTCCGCCCAGGACAACTCGGCGTCGCCGTGGCAGTACACCGCGCTGCACGTCTGGGTCGGGGCGTCGTAGCGCGGCTGGGCGCCGCGCGCCGCGGCGAGGCTGTCGCCGAGGATGGCTTCGACGAAGACTTCCGCGGGCGCCGCGCTGTCGAGGTGGCCCGGGGCCGTGACGGTCTCGGGGACGAGGTGGCAGTCCCCGCAGACCATCGAAGAGGTGAGCTGCAACCGCGGCATCAGGTGGCGGCGGTGTTGTCCGCTCGTCGGCACGTGGCACGCGTCGCAGGCCTCGAAGACCTCCGCGACGCCGTTCACGTGGACGGCGCCTGGCACGTCGTGGCACCGCGCGCAGTCGTCCCGCGCGTGCGACGAGGGCGGGAGGCCGTGGCACGTCCCGCACGGGGCGTCTTCGCCCGCGCCCCACACCGGGGTCGTGTCGCTCGCGGCAGCGTCCTCGAACGCGCCGCCGTGACAGTAGGTCTCGCAGGTCTTCGCGCTGGCATCGAAGCGGCCCTCGAACCCGAACGCGGTGAGGTGGACGGTGGCGACGCCGTCGAGGTGCCCGGCGTCGTCGTAGCGCGCGGGCTCGTCGTGGCACGCGTCGCAGTCGAAGCTGGCGTGGCGCGCGTGCGGCGCGTCGACCTTCTCGGGCCGGTGACACACGGCGCAATCCGTGGCGCCGTCGTTGTGGCAGGTCCCGCACGAGGTCTGCGCGCCGCCGCCGCGGAGGCGATCGCCGTGGCAGTCGCGGCACGACGCGAACACGTCGCCCGTCCCGGCGAGGAGCGCGCCGTGGAAGTCTTCGCTGCCCGGGTCGAGGATGCCGCGCGCGTGGACGAGTGAGTCGCGGTGCGCGAGGTCGCAGTCCACGACCCACTGCTCGACCAGCTCGAACACGGCGGAGGCTTCGCGGTGGTTCGCGTCGGCGCGCATGGGTTCCAACACTTCGAGGATCCTCGACGCGGCGTCGCCCGCGATCGCGTTCGGCGTCGCGTCCGTCCCGCCCCCGAGGACCGCGTCGTAGGAGGAGGTGACGTAGTCGCCTTCGGCGCGATCCTCGGCGTGGCAGGTCGAACAGTACTGACGGAGGCGGGGCGCGACGTCCTCCACGTAGGTCACGCAGACCTCCTCCGTCTCACGCGGGCGCTCTTTCGCACACGCGATGGAACAGACGAGGAGGAGGAGAGACGTCGCGCGCACCTTCTTCAGTTCCCGTGGACGACGTCGACGTCGTACCCGGCACCCGACCCGTGGCAGGTCGCGCAGCTCTCGCGACCGTCCGGCGTAGTCATGATCGCGGCGTGCGCCGCGGCGGCCGGCGAGTCGTGGCACGACGTGCAGGCCGAGGTCTCGGGTGGCAGGACGATCGTCGAAGTCACGACCCACATCGAAGTCTCGCACGAATCGTTACCGTCCGCGCCGGGCGCCTCGAGGCAGGTGCGCACCTCTTCGACCGAGGGGAGCACGCCCGCGGGGACCGGGAGCTGGTGTGAGTCGTTCACGTGGCACATCGCGCAGTTCGACAGCGTCGCGGGGTAGCGCAGGTGACCGAAGTCGATCGCCCCGCCGAACCCACCGAGGGCGTAGGGCTGCGACAGTTCTTCGCCGGCGTGGATCTTGTGGATCATCCGCTTGAAGTCGGTCGTGTTGACGTAGATGTCCTCGCCCTCGGGGCGCGGCGAGCGGCCAGAGTTGATGAGCGTCGTGTTGTGGCACGTCGCGCAGTACTGACCGGGGTTCTTGCGTTGCCCGCCGTGCAGCGCGAGGTCGTAGTGACACGCGTTGCACTTCTCGGAGCTGACGACCGCGCGACGCGGCACCGCCATCGCGTCGGTGACCGCGAAGGGCATGACCGGGCTGAACGCCGCGAAGCGATCCGTGGCGGGGCGCAGGTTCGCCTCCACGCCGACAGTGTAGCTGCCGGTCGCGTCGAGCGGGACGGCTTCGGCCGCGCCGACGGTGAACTCGAAGACGCCGTCCGCCGCGTCGACCGCCGCGAGGCCCGCGCCGGAGACGTTGGCCTGCCAGGTCCGCGCGTAGTCCGTGTTGGGGCCCGCGAAGGTGAGGCGCAGCGTGGAGAGCGGCGACGCGATGATGTCGCGCGGCGCGTCGTCGACCGTCACGCGGAAGCGGACGGTGGGCGTCATGCCGGGGGCGCCGTTCGAGACGGAGATCAGCTCGACGCCGACGTCCGGGTTGGCCGGATCGAGCAGCGGCGTGCGGTGGACGTCGGTGACGCCCGCGATGCTCCCGCTCGGCGCGTGGCAGACGTTGCAGGGCGCGTTGTCGGGCTGCGCTCCGCCGCCGTGGAGGATCTTGCCGGCGGGCGGCGGGTCCACGAACGACGTGGTGTCGTGACACGACAGGCACGCGTCGCGGCCGGGCGCGGTGAGCGCGCGCTCGGAGTCGACGCCCTGGTGGCACACGTCGCAACGCTCGATGAGCTGCGGGAAGTGGACGGTCGAGTAGTCGTGCGACGACTGCCGGAAGCCGATGATCTCGTACGCCTCACCGTCGAGCACCGAGGGGAGCGACGCGCCGCGGTGGATCTTGTGGATCATGACCTTCCAGTCGACGGTGTTGCCGGTGTCCGGGTCGACCGTGTCCGGCGTGTGGCAGGTCTGGCAGAGGAGCACGTCGCGGCGCGAGCCGCCGTGCGCGGAGAGCGCGTCGTGGCACTGGGCGCACGCGGCGTCGGAGACGACCTCGCGCGTGGTGGTCGCGGCGGCGCCGTCGGGGCGGAACGAGTGCTCGACGTTGACGAGGTACTCCTCGTCTTCGAACTCACGCTCCGCGTAGACGCCGACCGTGTGCGTCCACCCCTCGTTCATCACGGTGATCGGCGTGCCGAACGTGTACCGGTACCGGCCCTCGGCGAGTTCCTCGTACGTGCCGCCGCTGTCGGTCGACGCCTGGTCGGCGGACTCCATGGTGATCGGGCTAGTCTGCCGGCGCGTGGTGTACGCGTGGTAGGCGACGCCGTCGCCGTCGGCGTTCTCCTCGAGCGCGGCGAGGATGAAGCTGGAGCTGACGGCGCCCTGGGTGTAGCGCCCGTCGCGGTCGAGGGGCGTGCCGCTGGCGTCGGCGATCGTGAACTCGACGGTCGCGGTCGTGCCGGTGATCGTCGCGTCGACGATCTCGAACACGAGGCCGGGCCCCGCGAAGATCGTCGCGCGGCCGTCCTCGCCGTTGTTTCCGTTGGTGCCGGGATCACCCGAGGCACCGGTCGGGCCGGCGGGACCCGCCGGGCCTTGCGCGCCGGGGTCGCCAGCGGGGCCCTTCGCCCCGTCGGTGCCACCGCACGCGATCGCGAAGATTGAGCCGAGGGAGAGCAGGAGGGCTTTGGAGCGCTTCATGGCGACTCCGCGCGATGCAGCCCTCGTACCAATCCACATCGCCGAGACTCGGTCCCAACCCGTTACCAGCCTGTAACGGATTCGAGCGCCACCCATTCCGGCGGGTGACGCCGCGGGTCAGCGGGCGACGCGGAGGCGGCGCGGAGGCTCGGCGTCGGGCGCCATCGCATCATGCACACGTTGCACGAATCGCTCGGGACCGACGCGAGCGACGAGCCCGGCGCGGTCCATCGCGTCGCGGATCGGCCCCCTCATCCCGGCGATCCAGAGCGCGATGCCGCGCGCTTCGTAGTCGGCGATCACCTCCTCGAGCGCGCCGATCGCAGAGGCGTCGAGGCCACTGATCGCGGAGGCGTCGAGGACGACCCGCTTCACGGGCGCGTCTTCCTCCGCGCGGAGCACGTTCTTCAAGTACGAAGCGTTCGCGAAGAACAGCGGCGCGTCGAAGCGGAGAGCGAGGGTCCCCTCGGCTTCGACCGCGCCCGGGTTGCGGTCGAGCTTTCGGTACAGCTCGGTGCCGGGCAGGCGACCGAGGCACGCGACGTGCGGGCGGCTCATCTTCCTGAGGAAGCTCACGAGGCTCGCGCCGACGCCCACGCCGATGCCGAGCTCGATCCCGAGCCCGAGGGTCGCGGCGAAGGTGATGCCCATGACGGCGAGGTCGGGCTTCGAGATCTTCGCGAGGTGGCGGGCCTCGGCGACGTCGACCAGGTTGGCGACGGCGGAGAGGATGATCGCGGCGAGGACCGCCTTGGGCAAATCGTGGAACAGCGGCGTGAGCCACAGGAGCGTCAGCCCGACGGTCACCGCGGTGACGAGGCTCGCGACGTTCGTCTTCGCGCCGGCCTGCGCGTTGACGGCGGTCCGCGAGAAGCCGCCCGTCACGGCGTAACCGCCGAAGAGGCCGGCGGTCGCGCTCGCGAGGCCGAGGCCGATGAGCTCCTTGTCGGCGTCGAGATCGTAGTCGTTCTTCTTCGCGAAGCTCTTCGCGACCGAGATGCTCTCCATGAACCCGACGAGCGCGATCGCGAGCGCAGTCGGGAGCATCGCGCGGGCGTCGCTCCAGGATGCGCCGGGCCACGCGGGCGCCGAGAGCCCGGAGGGGACGTCGCCGACCGTCGCGGTGTCGAGTCCGAAGGCGGTGACCGCGGCGGTCCCGCCGACGACCACGAGGAGGAAGCGCGGGAAGCGCGGCGCGAAGCGTTTGAGGAGCGCGAGCGTCACGACGGAGGCGCCCGCGATGAGCGCCGTGGTCGGGTCGATCTCGCGGGCGTGCGCGAACACCTCGGCGAGGATCGTGTGGACGTGGTGACTGCGCGGGATCGCGATCCCGAGCGCGTGCTTCAGTTGCGACGCGCCGATGATCAGCGCGGCGGCCGACGAGAACCCCGCGACGACCGGGTGCGAGAGGTAGTCGACCAGGAAGCCGAGGCGGAGGAGCCCCATACCGAGTTGGAGCACGCCGACCATCAACGCGAGCGCGGCGGCGAGCGCGAGGTACCGCTCGGTGCCGCCCGATGCGAGCGCACCGACGCCGCCGGCGACCATCAGCGAGACCATCGCGACGGGCCCCACGGCGAGCTGCCGCGACGTACCGAACAACGCGTACGCCGCGAGCGGGACGACCGAGGCGTAGAGTCCGACGATCGGGGGCAGCCCGGCGAGCATCGCGTAGGCCATCGCCTGGGGAATGAGCATGATCGCGGTGGTCAGGCCGGCGACGACGTCGGCGCGCGCGGTGGCGCCGTCGTAGCCTTTCAACTGGAGCAGGAGCGGGAGGCGCATCGACGCCCCTCGATTGCATCGGCCGGGCCAACGCCCGAATCGCCGAGGCCTCGGTGGATTCGCGGCTGGCGTTGCAGAACGTCGCACGGGTCCGGGCGGGGGTCGGAACGTCTCGAAACCGTGCCTTGACCGGCGGGCGACCCATGCGTGACAGCGCACCGCGCTCGACCGCGAGCCCCTCGATTTGAGCCCCCCGAATCGCATCGCCGCGGGCGCCGCCCGTGTCCTCCCGGCCGCGCAGATCGGGTTCGTGTTCATGCTGGCGCTGTTCGAGGGGCCGGCGCAGATCCTGTGTGTGGTCGCGATCGTCGTGGCGTTCGCGGCGGGCGCGCTGCGGGGCTACCGGCCGGGCGCGATCGAGCTCGGGATCGTGCTGTGGGGCCTCGCGGGGTGCGTCGGTCACATCGGGTTCGAGGGCGAGGCGTCATCGACGGATCTCACGCGCCCGATCCAGGCGCTCGCGTTGCTCGTCGGCTTCTCGATCGCGAAGGCGCCACCGCGGGTCCTCGGCCGCCTCGCGATCGCGTTCGCCGTCGCGTTCTCGATCAACGCGGCGTACGGGCTGTTGCAGCGCGTGGTCGGCGAGCTCCCGCTCGACGCATACCTGTTGTCGAACCCGCGTTCCGGCCAGATCTGGACGCCGGGGTGGCCGCGGGTGACGCGCGCCGCGAGTGGGCTGTTCTACAACCGCCTCAAGCTCGCGCACGTCGGCGCGGTGGTGCTCGTGATGTTGGTGCCGCTCGCGATCGATCGGACGCTGCCGAAGAAGTGGCGGCTCCTCGCCGCGGGCGCGACGGCACTGAGCGGCGCCGGCGTGTTGTTCGCGTACGCGCGCATGGCGTTGGTCGCGCTGGTCGCGGGGCTCGGCGTGACCTTCGGTTTGATTCGCGTCCGGTGGCGGACGATCGCGGCGTTCGCCGCGGTGGGCGTGGTGACGACGGCGCTGGTGTTGTCTTCCGAACAAGGCCAACGCGTGACGTCGTCGCTGATGAAGGACGCCGAGATCCGCCGCGCGATGATGACCGCGGGCGTCGAGGTCGCGAAGGCGTACCCGGTGTTCGGCGCGGGGCACGGCGTCTACCGCACCGTCGTCGGCCCGCACATGCCCGAACACCTCGCGCGCGTGACCCACACGTCACCGCACAACCAGTGGCTGCAGGTCCTCGCCGAGACCGGCGTCGTGGGGCTGTTCGGCTTCTGCCTCGCGTTCTTCGGCGCGCTGTACCTCGCCGTCCGCACCGCGCGACGCTACGGCAAACGCACGGACCCCGAAGCGCACCTCGCCCGCTGGGCGCTGTCGACGCTCGTCGTGATCGCGGTGGTCGGCCTCACCCACTTCGCGCTGCACCAC
>JAUHYN010001151.1 GCA_030426505.1 bacterium
GTGTCGCCGTCATCGTCCTTGCGGTCCGAGCAATTGGTCTCCTTCGCTTCTTGGGCGCCGAACACGACGCTCGGAGCGGCCGCGGCCCACAAGAAGAGAAACGCCGCCGTCGTCGTCCATCCCGTTGTCATCGATTACTCACACACCAATGGTTTGTCTCGGCACACCGTCACGTTCGGGTGCCGAGAGCAGTCGAAGTCGTCGCAGTCCGTCAGGCCGTCTTCGTCGTTGTCGATGCCGTCCGAGCAGAGCGCGTTCAGCTGCGTGACGCGGCCGAAGGCTTCCTGGCACGCGCGCAGGGCATCCAGCGACGCGCGACTCGGGTTCGAGCAGGAGAAGTCGGCGCAGTCGGTGAAGCCGTTGCCGTCGTTGTCGATGCCGTCCTTGCACAGCTCGAACGTGTCCTCGAAGACGCAGACCGCCGTGACGTTCGGGTCGGCGTTCATCGAGCACGAGAAGTCGGCGCAGTCGATGAACCCGTTGCCGTCGTTGTCGACGCCGTCCGAGCAGGCCTCCACCGTGTCCTCGCTCGGGCACAGCGCGCGCACGTCCGGGTTCGTCGAGCGCGAGCAGGAGAAGTCACCGCAGTCGGTGAACCCGTTGCCGTCGTTGTCGACGCCGTCCTGGCACCGCTCGACGGTGTCCTCGCTCATCATCATCAGCGACGCGCAGTAGTCGAGGATCGCCTGGTCCATCGATCGCGAGCAGGAGAAGTCGAGGCAGTCGGTGAAGTTGTTGTTGTCGTTGTCGATGCCGTCCGAGCAGTTCTCGAGCGTGTCCTCGCGCCGCAGCGCGCAGAACTCTTCGGCGGGCGCGCCCGCGCCGCTGCACGCGATGTCCTCGCAGTCGACGAAGCCGTTGCCGTCGTTGTCGGCGTCGTCCGAGCAGCGCTGAACCGAGTCCTCCGGGGTCTGGCAGCCGACGACGCCGAGGCAGTAGCGATCCGCGCAGTCGACGAGGAGGTTGTTGTTGTTGTCGATGCCGTCCGAGCAGTTCTCCGAGCAGATCTCGTCCCAGATGGAGCACTCGGGATCGTTGCAGTCGACGAGGCCGTCGCGGTCGTTGTCGAGGCCGTCGCTGCAAGCGATGAGCGAGGACTCGTCGTCGCCGCAGACCGTCACGAACTTGCCGCGCGAGCACCCGAAGTCCGCGCAGTCGGTGAAGCCGTTGCCGTCGTTGTCGATGCCGTCGCTGCAGAGCTCGTTCGTGAACTCGCGGACGCAGCAGGCCTCCGGGATCGCCTGGCACTTGGGATCGCCGCAGTCGAACTGGCCGTTCTCGTCGTTGTCGATCTGATCGCGGCAGACGAGGAGGTCGTTCTCCTTCTCGAAGAACGGCGCGAGCGGGACGACCTCACCGCAGTGCCCGGCGACCTCGAGGCAGTCGTCGTCGTCGCAGTCGGTGGAGCCGTCGCGATCGTTGTCGATGCCGTCCGAGCACGCGACGTCGTCGCGCTCGTAGCCGAGCACCGGCCGGAGCGGCTTCTCGTAGCGGCACCCCGCGACGAAGAGGAGGAGGACAGCGAGGGCAGCGCGACGCATTTTCACCTCAGACACGCCGGTCGGCCGTTGCCGTAGCGGCGGTCGAACTCCACGTACAGCACACACGAACCCTCGCCGGGCGCTTCGCTGGGGAGCACGCCGTCGGAGGCGAGCTTCCCGAGCGCCAGCTCGAGCTCGAGGCGCTTGTCCTCGTCTTCCTCGCGGAAGAAGTGCGCGAACCAACCGACGTGGGCGTAGTCGCGGACGATCTGCGAGACCTCGTCGTCACTCAGACCGCCGAGGATCGGCTCCAGATCCGCGCGGGCGCGCAGCGCGGCGACGCCCGCGGCGACCGTCGAGGAGGAGACCTCGGTGCGCTCGGGCGCGCAGATCCACTGGCACTCGTCGTACGCATCCTTGTGCGCCATCGAGTTCGAGTGGCCGTCGAACGTGGAGACCATGCGGTTGTACTGCGTGCCGTCGTCGCGGCCGCCGCCCTCCGTCGAGGAGTGCAGCGAGGTCATCACGTAGGCCGGGACGCCGTGGGCCCACATCCCGCGCCGCGCCTCGATCGCCTGGCGTTGGGCCGCGAGGTACGTGGGATCCGAGGGCTTCTCGTTGATCGTCATCGCGTGCGCGAGGCCGCGGCGTATCTGGTCGCGCGCGAGGTCGGGGCAGTACCAGAGGATGCGGCCGTACGTGTCGGTCGAGAGGTCTTCGGAGGTGCAGTGCCAGACGCCGCGGCGCGCGTTGAGGGTCGCGAGCTTGGCGATCCAGTACAGCTCCTTGGCGTGCCAGTCGCCCCAGCGATGCACCGGGCCGTAGCTCTCCAGGGTGTTGAACCCGGCGAGGCGCGCGCGCGTCCCGCTGTGCTCACCCGCGAGGACTTTGAAGCTGTCACCGTCGTTGAAGTAGACGGGGGTCGGGACGCCATTCAGGTAGACCCTCGAAGGGACCTCACCGGCATCGGCGGTCGACGCGAAAAGACAGGAGGCGAGAGCGAGGACGGGGATCGAGAACAGGCGCATGGTCCGACGTGCGGGCAACTAAGGCGAGCCGTGGGATTGCTGTCAACGCTACACTCGACCTAGTCACGCTCCTGTTGCTCGACCTCGACGCGTTGAACCGGGAGCAGTTGGAGGCGGTCCTCACCACCGAGGGTCCGCTGCTCGTGCTCGCCGGCGCGGGGAGCGGAAAGACCCGCGTCATCACGTATCGGCTCGCGCACCTGCTGAATCGCGGCGTGGCCCCGCGCAGCATCCTCGCCGTCACGTTCACGAACAAGGCCGCGTTCGAGATGAAGGAGCGGGCCAAGAAGCTCGCCGGGAAGGCCGCGCGCGGGACGACGATCAGCACCTTTCACGCCCTCGGTGCGCGCATCCTGCGGACTTGCCCGGAGCGCGTCGGCCTCAAGAGTGGCTTTTCGATCTGCGACGCGGGCGAGCAGGTCGGGACGATGCGGCGGATCCTGCGCACGCTGCGGATCGACGATCGCAAGTTCGAC
>JAUHYN010001152.1 GCA_030426505.1 bacterium
CCGCTCTCGATGGTCGAGCGCAGCGTCGGCGTCCACGAGTCGCCAGCCCTCGACCATCGTGAGCGGGACGTCGTCCGGGATGGGGTTCGCGGCGAGCGCTTCGATCAGCTGCGGGACGTTCATCGCCGCGCTGACTTCGTGGCGCCCGGCCTTTGGAGACGGCGCGCCCTTGTGCAGCTTGAGGTAGACGCGCCAGAGGTTCGCGTCGCGGATCAGGCCGCGCTCTTCGAGGTCGCGCCCGACCGAGTTGAGCGTCGCGCCCTTCTTCACCTCGAGCTCGAACGGCTGCGCGCTGGCGTCGACCGGGGTCGAGACGCTCTTGTCGTAGTAAGCGTACGCGCCGCCCAGGGCGAGAATGCCGAGGACGAACAGCACCGCGAGGATCCGGCCGAGTCGCACGGGTCGAAACTTTCCCGATCGCCGGCCCGCGTCAACCGACACGCCGCGCCGCGCGCGTGGTGTACCAGGTGCGCCAGACCGCGCCCCCGACGATCAGCGCGCCGCCCACGATGGCCAGAGGCGTGAGGCGCTCGCCCACGGCGAGGAAGGCCCAGACGGGGCTCATCACGGGCTCGAGGTAGACCAGGAGCGCGCCCTCCATCGCGGACAGTTCGCGGATGCCGCGCACGTAGAGGATCGCGGCGCCGGCTTGTTGAACGGCGCCGAGGTGGAACACGACCGCGTAGTCGATCGGCGCGGGGGTGGGGCCGTCGAGCGCGAACGGGAGGACGAAGACGCAGATCATGAGGTTCCCGCAGAGGGTCGCCGCGATGCCGCCCATCACGTCGAGGCGGCGGTAGAAGAGCAGCACCGTCGCGTACGAGAAACTCGCGCCGACTGCGAGCCCATTCCCCAGCATCGATCCGGCGGAGACGTCGTCGACGAAGAACAACAGGCAGCCGACGATCGAGATCGGGAGCGTGACGCGTTCGGCGAACGTCGCGCGCTCGTTCAGCAACCACGGTGACATCAACATCACCCACGCGGGCGCGATGTTCTGCAGGAAGATCGCGTTGCCGGCGGTGGTGAGCGTGTTGGCGAAGATGAAGAGGGTACAGGTCGCGGCGTAGGCGGCGCCCGCGATCCACACGTCCCGGTTCCACCCGCGGCGCGCCTTCGGGAAGAGCACGAGGAGGACGAGCCCGGCGACGATCGCGCGCCCCGCGACGAGCTGCGTGCCGCCCAGCGAAGACAGCTTCACGGCCGCGCCGCCGGTCGACCACAGCAGCGCGGCGGCGGCGATGAGGAGGCGCCCGCTCAACGGTTCGGTCTATACTCCGCGCCGATGAAACGAGTCACCGGAATCGGAGGCGTCTTCTTCAAGGTCCGCGACAAGGCGGCACTGAGCGAGTGGTACAAGAGACACCTCGGCATCCCGATGGAGTCGTGGGGCGCGATGTTCGCGTGGGGCACGGGGAGCGAGGAGCCGGCCGGGTACACCGTGCTCGGGACGTTCCCGAGCGACTCCGATTACTTCGCGCCGAGCGACAAGCCGTTCATGATCAACTTCCGCGTCGACGATCTCGAGGCGTTGCTGAAGGCGCTGGCGGAGGAGGGCGTCGAGATCGTGAAGCCGATGGAGACCGCCGAGAACGGGAAGTTCGGTTGGATCCTCGACCCGGAGGGGACCAAGATCGAGCTGTGGGAACCGGTCCCGATCGACCAGGACCCGTACCGCTGACGGCTCCCGTCGGCTCGGCGACGCGGTCGCGCGCAGCCCGCCGAGCGCTCGACGGTTTCGTTCTCTGCGCCGTGGGAGGCGTCGTCGTTCTTTACGACCGGGTGGCTTGACGCCGGGACGGGAACGGCGCCACGAGATCGCATGCGCCGCCCCTTCTTCACCCTGACGTGTTCTGTCGCCCTCGCGGTCGCCGTCGTCGGCTGCGCCGACCCGATCGAACCCGACCGGACACGCACGGACGCCGGCCATCGCGACGCGGGCGTCGAGCGCGACGCAGCCGAAGAGCCGGATCGTGACGCTGGCCCGCGCGACGGCGGCTCCGAACGCGACGCAGGAATCGAGCGCGACGGCGGACTCGACCGCGACGGGGGGCCCGCGCGCGACGGCGGTCCGCGCGTGGTGCAGATCGAGGTCGCGTACACGGCCGGCGCGACCGAGCCGCTCCTCGCCGAGCTTTTCCTCACCGAGTCCTCGACGACCCGCGCCCGAGTGACGCCGGCCCTCGCGGGCGGCCCGACCGTCGGCGGCAAGGGGGAGCCGCGGTTCGCGGGGGTCGACTGGTTCCGGTGGACCCAGGACCGTCGCATTCTCTACCGCGCGCAGCAGGACACGTACGACCTGAACGAGGTCTACCTCGCCGACGATCCGGGCGACGGTCAGACGTACAAGCTCAACGAGGCGGTCGCGGACATCGAGGTCCTCGACGCGGAGATCGGCCCCACCGAAGAGTGGGTCACGTACTCGCAGGCGGTACCGCCCGGGTTCGGTTCGAAGCGATTCGCCGTGCGCCTCGAGGTCGGCGCGACGCCGTTCCAGATCTCCACCGGGTCCTACGGCATCACGTTCTGGTCGCCGTCCGGGAGGGGCCTCGCGTTCCAGGACATCATCGTGTCCGCGAACGATCTGTGGTTCTCGGACCTCGACATGACACCGCCCCTGAACACGCGCCTGCACCCCGGAGCCAACCTCGGCTTCGCCAACGCCGCGTCGTGGTCGAGTGATGGGTCGCAGATCGTGTTCTCCGCCGACGAGCGGGCGGATCGGTTGTTCGAGTTGTATCGAGTGCGCTTCACGGGCAACACGCCCGGCCCCGCGGAGCTGCTGCTCGCGCCGAGTCCGGCGAGCTCGGACGTCATCGGTCTCGACACGATCCAGTTCGCTCCCTCCGGGGACTTGGTCGCGTTCATCGGCGATCTCGACGTCGACGGCGTCACGGATCTGTACGTGGTCGACACCTCCGAGGCGCCGCCGATCACACCGACCAAACTCACTTCACCGTTCCCGACGGGGTCGCGCGGCGTG
>JAUHYN010001153.1 GCA_030426505.1 bacterium
GCGGCCGGCGCGGCGATCGTCACGCACGCGGCCACCAGGAAAGCGAACCCTCGATGCTCCTGCATGGTGTACTCCTGTGTCCTCACGGTCCGTCCGTCACGATCACCACGCGCGCCTCGGCGAGGAACGTCTGGTTCGCGTCGCGGAGCGCCTGGGCGTCGTCCGCCGAGATCTGGATGTCCGAAGCGACGTCGCCGAGCGACGCGGCCTTCACGACCAGCGGCGACTTGCCGACCAGCTTGTTGGCCTTCGCCTCGTCGACGGTGCGCGCGTACGACGCCGCGCCCCGCTGACGCAGGACGCTCGGGCCGACCATCGCGGCCTCGTAGACCGGCTGCCCCTTGTCGTCGAGGACGCGCGGCTGGAGCGCCGGCTTCGCGGTCGTCCCGACCGCGTCGATGATGAGGCCCGAGTACTTCGCCTCGCCCTCCGTCTTCACCTTCTTGTACGACTTCACGGGCGCGAGCGTCGTCGCGAGCCCGCCGTCGAGCGAGCAGCGGACGACCACGTCCACGCCGCCGTCGGAGTAGTAGCGGGTGTCGACTGTCTTGCAGCCCCGCAGGATGCCTTGCACCTGCGCTCGGACCTGCGCGTTCTCGAGCGCCGAGGCGCCCGGCTCCGCGGCGGTGATCTTCACGCCCTTCAGCGCTTCGAGCACGTTGCGGTAGGCGTCGACCTTCGCCGCGCGCTCCGCGTTCAAGCGGACCTGCGCCACGTTCTCGAGCTTGAGGTTCGGGGCGCCCGAACCGGTGGCCACGACCGTCTTCGTGGTCCAGTTGACCTCGCCGTGCTCGAGCTTCTCGACGATGGGATCATCGGCCGCCGTCGCGACCGACGCGGCCCCCAGGATCATGAGCGCCGGCATCCAGCCCACGCGCGCGCTTCGAACGTCCGACATACCTTGAAAGACTTCCCCTCCGGGTCCTTCAGACGAGGACCCATGGGGCGAAATTCACCGGGTACACACTTTTTTACGACCCCGAGCGCAACCCGTTGAAATCGCCCGGTTTCGTGGCATTCTCGGGCTTGATGGTGCTCCCCCGTGAGGTCTATCTCCGCCAGAGCGACGGCGCGGCCCTCGGCCCGCTGCTCACCCGCGACCTCGAGGTCCTCTTCGACAGCCGCGTCGTGGACGAGGGGACGTGGGTCTCGGGCGACGGCACCGCCTACAAGACCCTCCGCGAGTGGCCCGAGCTCCTCGCCCGCCTCCTCGAGGTCAAGGAGATGCTCGGGATCGGCGGCGACCCCTGGGCGGACTCCGAAGACCTCACCAGCGGCCCGAACCTCGCGGCCGACGAGGACGTCGCGCTCCTCCGCGTATTCCTCGACCTCGCGGTGACCAAGGCGAGCGGGCACCTCGAGCTCGAAAACCACGACGGCCTCGTGAAGGTCACCTTCAAGGACGGCAACGTCGCGGCGATCGAGACCACGATCCCCGCCCTCACCCTCGAGCGCTACCTCCTCGACGAGAAGGTCTGCGACGCCGCCGCCATCGCCACCGGCAAGGAGCGCGCGCCGATGATGGGCGGCGACCTCGGCGCCGCGCTGATCTCGACCGGCGCCGTCCAGCCGCACGAGTGGTTCGAGAAGCTCGTCGCGTGGGCCTACCGTGTGCTCGGCGGGACGATCACCCGCGAGTTCGACCGGCGCGACTTCGAAGCCGCGGACATCCCCGCCCCCGCCGTCCCGCTCGGGATGGACCGGTTGGGCCTGCCGTTCGAGCTGGTGCGACGCCTCGACCGGAGCCGCTTCGTCGACTTCTTCGACGAGTTCGGCGGCTGCCCCGTGATCCCCTCGCAGGTCGAGGGCGTCACCGTCGAGGAGACCAAGCCGAAGCCGAAGGAGCTGCGCGTCCTCAACGCGATCGACGGCGTGAAGACCGTCGACGCGCTCGTGGAAGCGCTCGGCACCGACGACAAGAGCACGCCGTGGGTGCGGCAATCGCTCTTCTACGCGGTGAGGACCGGGTTCGCGGTCCTCGGCGACGACCCGCGCCTCAAGAAGGAGCGGGACGAGGCGGTCGGGCTCGTCGAGAAGTTCGAGAAGCTCCGCGAGAAGACGCTGTTCGAGATCCTCGACGTCAACGAGCGCTCCACCGACGACGAGGTCCGCGCGCGCTACACCGACTACGCGAAGCAGTACCACCCCGACACGCTGCGCGCGAAGGCGGCGCCGGAGCTCCTGGAGGCGCGCAAGCGGATCTTCGAGCTGATCGGCGAGGCCTTCGAGGCGCTGGACACCGAGGACAAGCGCTTCCAGTACGCGCACGATCTCGAACAGGGGCTCGTCGGTTCGAGTCAGGATCTCCAGAAGGTGCAAGACGCCTTGCAGTCGGAGACGCTGTTCAAGAAGGCCGAGATCCTGTTGCGCGTGAAGAAGTACCGCGAGGCGCTCACGCACATCGAGGAGGCGATCCAGCTCAACGGCGAGGACATCGAGTTCAAGATCCTCCGCGCGTACATCGTCTACCTGGACGCCGCGCGCCAGGGCGACGCCGTCCCCGCCGCGCAGGCCGCCATCAAGCACATCCTCGCGTTGATGAAGAACAACGCGAACATCGCGAACGGCTACCTGTACCTCGGCCACCTCCACAAGGTCGTCGACAAGGGCCCGATCGCGGTGAAGTACTTCGAGAAGGTCCTCGAGTACGACTCGAACCACCCCGAGGCCACGCGCGAAGTCCGCATCGCTCGCATGCGCGACGCGAAGAAGAAGAAGAAGAAGCGTTGGCCGCTGTGAGGTTCGGCGCGCTCGCGCTACTCGCCCTCGTGGGGTGCAAGGACTGGCGCGAGGGCGTGAAGCCGGGCCTCGCCGCGGACGACCCGGTGCAGACGCCGGTCACCGCGGAGCCCACCGAGCTCCAGTTCGGCGCGACGAAGGCGGTCCTCACCGCGCGCGCGCACTACGCGATCCGCGCGTGGGTGGTGGAAGTCGACGACGACTTCGACGACGGCCTCGAAGA
>JAUHYN010001154.1 GCA_030426505.1 bacterium
GTCATCCTCGACGAACCGACCAGCGGACTCGACCCGGTGCAGATCGTCGAGATGCGCACGCTGATCCGGAACCTCAAGGAGAAGCACACCGTCCTGCTCTCCAGCCACAACCTCCCCGAGATCAGCCAGACCTGCGATCGCCTCCTGGTGATCCAGAGCGGCGTCCTCGTGATGAGCGGCGCCGAGCACGACCTCGCGGTCGAGGAGAGCCCGCGCTACCGGCTGAGAATCACCGGCGCGCGCGAGGCGCTCGATGTCGCAATGAAGAAGCTCACGACCGACGGCGCGATCGAAGCGCCGAAGGTCGAAGGCGCCGGACCGTTCGACGTCCACGTGCAGCTCGGTCAGGGCCACGAGCCCGAGGAGCTCGCGAAGGCGATCGTCGAGGCGGGCCTCGGGCTACGTCGAATGCAGCCCGTGACGGCGGAGCGCGAGTCGCTGTTCCTCAAGCTGACGAAAGGAGCCCAGGCGTGAGTCGAAACAAACCGTCGCCCCTGTCGGGCATCACGCTGATCGTGCGACGCGAGATCGGGCAGTACGCCACGACGTGGATCGGCTACGTGATCGTCGCCGCCCTCCTCCTGCTGTGCGGCCTGCTCTACAACGCGTTCGCGCTCGGGAACTCGCCGAAGTACTCGGCGGACGTCCTCTCGGACTACTTCTTCTTCTCGAGCGGCTGCACCATCGCGGTGGGCCTGTTCCTATCGATGCGCCTCATCGCGGAGGAGCGCGACCGCGGCACGCTGCCGCTGCTCGCGACCTCGTACCTCACCGACGGGCAGCTCGTGATCGCGAAGTTCCTCTCCGCGTTCGTGGCGCTGTCGGTGTGGCTGACCTGCACGCTGTACATGCCGGCGATGATCTTCATCAACGGCAAGGTCTCGATCGGGCACATCGTCGCGGGCTACGTCGGGCTCCTGCTGCTCGGTGCCGTGTCGATCTCGATCGGGCTGTTCGGGTCGAGCCTCGTGAAGTCGCAGTTCGCGGCGTTCGTCATCGGTGCGGTGATCACGGTCGTGATGCTCGTGCTCTGGATGACGTCGCGCGTGGTCGACGGCGCGCTCGGTGACTTCATCGCGTACCTCGCCCTGCACGACAAACACTTCCGCCCGTTCATGGACGGCACGATCCCGACCGCCGCGGTGGTCTTCTACCTGTCCGTGACCGCGTTCTTCCTGACGCTCTCGCGGAACGTGCTCGAAGGAAGGCGGTGGCGCCCGTGAACGACAAGCGCATCCACCAACTGTGGCCGTCCTGGGCGCTCGCCGTCGGGTGCCTGCTCCTGTTCATCGGGGAGCGCGTCTACGACACCAACGAGACGCTGCGCATGGCGCTCGCTGTCGCGGGTGTGGTCGGCGTGCTCGCGGCGATCGTCGTGCGCGTCAACGAGATGCTCTCCGCGGGCCCGGACAAGAAGCCGATCGCGCAGCGGCTCCTCTACGCGACGCTCGGCGTCGCGGTGGCGCTCGCCTGCTACGGGATGATCGTCTTCGTGTTCGACGGCGACGGCGACTACCACAAGCGTTGGCGCGGCGTGCTCTGGGCGCTGTGGCCAACGATCCTCGTGGTCTCCGCGGCTCCGTTGATCGCGCTCGAGGTCGCGGTGGCGTCGGTCGCATTCAACCCGCGCTACGAGCTCACGCGCGTGAAGAACGCGACGTCGCGCGGGCTGTCGCTCGGGCTCTTCGTCGGCGCGCTGGTGTTCGCGAACTACATCGCGAACGAGAAGAACGAAAAGATCGAGCTGTCGGCGGAGAACACCACGAAGCCGAGCACGCAGACCGAGCAGGCCGTTCGGGACCTCACCAAGGAGGTCCGCGTGGTGCTGTTCTACTCGCGCGCGAACGAGGTCGCGGAGTCGTTGCTCTCGTACTTCGAGCCCCTCGCCGCGTCGAACTCCAACCTGAAGCTGGAGCGCGTGGATCACGCCCTCGCGGGCGAGCTCGCGAAGGAGACCGGCGTGACCGAGAACGGCTACGTCGCGCTGATCGGGGACGGGTCGAAGGACAAGATCCGCATCGGCACGAAGGCGCGCAGCGCGCGCTCCTCGCTGCGGCGATTCGACGAGAACTTCCTGAAGGCGCTCGTGAAGGTCACGACGCAGAAGCGCATCGCGTACATCGTCGCCGGCCACGGCGAGCGCGCGACGAAGAACGCCGACAAGGAGGACAAGCGCACCACGATGAAGTCGCTCAAGCGGCAGCTCGAAGCGTGGCAGTTCACCGTCAAGACGCTCGGCGTCGCGGACGGCCTCGGCTCCGAGCTCCCGAAGGACGACGGCGTGGTCTTCCTCTTCGGCCCCGACAAGGAGCTGCTCGAGGCGGAAGCCCAGACGCTGCTCGCGGCGACCGAGAAGGGCCTGCGCATGTTCATCACGCTCGACGGCGACGAAGACAGCGCGACCCTCGAGAACCTCCTCGCGCCGCTCGGGCTGAAGTTCGACAAGACGCGCCTCGCGAACGACCGCTTCTACGCGCGCCTCACGCGAACGCCGGCGGACGTGACGAACCTCGTTTCGAACAAGTACAGCTCGCACGCGTCGGTCACGACGATGACGCGCAACGCGCGTGAGCTGCCCACGCTGTTCTCGTCGGTCGGCTCGATCGCCCAGGTCGAGGAGGGGAAGCTGCCGCGCGTGAAGACGGACCTCGTCCTCAAGGCGATGGACGACACCTTCCAGGACGCCAACGGCAATCTCGCGCTCGACGCAGGCGAGAAGAAGGACCGCTTCGGGATCGCGGCGGCCATCACCCGCACTTCGACGACCGGGAAGAAGGACGACGAGGCGCGCATCTTCGTGCTTGCGGACAGCGACGTGGTCGCGGACGAGCTCCTCCAGATCGCGCAGGGCAACATCTACCTCTTCCGCGACGCGGTGGCGTGGCTGCAGCGGTCGGTCGACCCGGTGGTGCCCACGGTGACGGAGAAGGACGTGAAGATCGTGCACAAGAAGGAGGACGA
>JAUHYN010001155.1 GCA_030426505.1 bacterium
TTCGGCGCGGCCGGCGACCTGGCGGCTCGCAAACTGCTGCCCGGCTTCTACCACCTGTCCCGCGTCGGCCTGATGCCGGCGGACTTCCGGATCATCGGGACGTCGCGGCGGTCGCGGCCGAGTACCTCCTCGAGCGCGCCTTCACCGGGCACCGCACGCTCGAGTTGGAGGGCCCGCGGCGCGTGACGTTCGACGAAGCGGCCGCCGCGATCGCGAAGGCGATCGGCGCGCCGGTTCATCACGTCACCGTGCCGGCCGAGGCGGCGCGCGAAGCGATGCGCGCGAACGGGATGTCGGCGGACGCCGCCGCCCGCGCGGTCGAGCTGTACGAAGCGCTCGACCACGGCGTCCTCGGCGGCGCGATGCCCACGGCGCCGAGGCTCACGACGACGAGTATCGAGGCCTTCGCGACGGAGGTCTTCCGCCCTGCGTACAGGGCCGCGGAGGCGGTGAAGTGAACCGCGTCCTCGAAGGGATCCACCGCGTCGCGGATCCGAAGATCACGCTGGCGTCGGCGGCCTCGATGCTGCTCGGCGCGGCGTACGCGGCGGCGGACGGCCCGATCTCGATCGGGTGGCTCGTGGCCACCGTCGCGGGGATCTTCTTCTTCGAAGCCGCCAAGAACGCATCGGGCGAAATCTTCGACTTCGACTCCGGCACCGACGCGGCGATCAGCGACGAAGACCGCAGCCCGTTCTCCGGCGGGAAGCGCGTGTTGATCGATGGCCTCCTCACGCGGCGGCAGACCGCGCTCGTAGCTGCGGCGTTCTACGCGCTCGGGATCGTGGTCGGGCTGACGATCGTCGTGCTGCGCGAGCCGGCGGTGTTGGGCCTCGGCGTGGTCGGCGTCGCGCTTGCGTACTTCTACCACGCGCCTCCGTTGAAGCTGTCGTATCGCGGGCTCGGCGAAGCCGCGGTCGCGCTCGCGTACGGGCCGCTGATCGCGGTCGGGACCTACCTCGTCCAGCGCGGGACGATCACTTCGCAGACGCTCGGCCTCGCGATCCCGCTCGGTCTCCTCATCGCGGCGTTCCTCGTCATCAACGAGTTCCCGGATCACGACGCCGACGCTTCGGTCGGCAAGAACACGTTGGTCGTCCGACTCGGCCGGCGCCGCGGCGCCGTGCTCTTCGCGGCGCTGGTCGCCCTCGCCTTCGCGCTCACCGCCGCGGCTCCGTTCTTCGGCGCGTCGCGGTGGGTCTGGCTGGCGATGCTCGGCGCAATCCCCGCGACGCGCGCCGCGTTGCGTTTGCGATCCGCGGAGCGCACCGCCGACATCGTGCCGGCGCAGGCCTGGACGTTGATCGCGTTCCTGCTGTTCGCCGCCGGCGCGGCGGCCGGTGCGCTCATCCCTTGAAGGTCGACGAGCCCGGATCCCCGAACGGGCCGTCGCGCTCGAGCACCGCCTGCTTGAAGCCGACCTCCGCGGCGCGGCTCTGGAACGCGTAGCCCTCGGGGGTGTGTCGCGTGGCGCCGTCGAGCAGCGTGCCGAGGACCTGCGTGGGCCCGAGCGACTGCGCGTGGACCTGCGTGTTCACGAGGAGCTTCATCACCTGCAGCTGGTTCTTCGGCATCATCGCGATGCGCGCCGCGAGCGCGTCGGCGCGCGCGTCGAGCTCGGCCGCGGGCGCAGCGTCGATCGCGAGGCCCCACTCGAGCGCCTCCTTCCCGGACAGACAGTCGCCGGTGAACAAGAGCCGCTTCGCGCGCTGCGGCCCCAGGCGCGCCGCCCACAGCGCGGTGGTCGGCGAGCCCCACACGCGCGCGGGCGGGTAGCCGATCTTCGCGTCCTCCGCGATCACCAACAGGTCGCTGCACAGCGCGAGGTCGGTGCCGCCCGCGACGCAGAAGCCATGCACCTTGCACACGACCGGCGTGGTCGCGTGGAAGAGCGTCATGAACGCGCGGACGTTCCGGCTCATCATCCCGTAGTCGACCATCGGGTCCCACGTGCGATCCGGATCGTGGTTGGCGGCGACCGTCGCGGGGTCGGTCGGGGCGCCCGGCGGGGGCGCGTCGGTGCCGGCGGCGCGGCCCATTGACTCGGCGGAGTCGACGAGGTCGTAGCCACCGCAGAAGCCCTTGCCGCGGCCGGCGAGGAGGATGCAGTGGACCGCCGGATCGAGGTCGGCGCGCTCGACGGCCTCGGCGAGCTCGCGAATCAGTTGGGGCGTCAGGCCGTTGCCGCGCTCGGGGCGATCGAGAGTGATGCGGCAGACGCGGTCGGTGACGTCGTAGCAGAGCGTCTCGAAGGTCGACATGGGCGCGCATCCTCGCATCGCCCGGGGCGGTGGTCACGAAAGGGCGGCGAGGCCGCGCTGGTGCTCGAGGCGGAGGTCACGCTGTCCCACCCGAGCCCCCGGCGGAAACACCAGGCGCGTAGTCTGATGAATGCGCGGGGTCGAACCGATCGGTGAGGGACCCGCCCCGCTCCGCGGCGGGTAGATAAGGTCGTGTCAGACGTAGGATGGCGTCGATGAATCGCCCCCTGCTCGCCCTCGCCTGCCTCGCCGCGCTCACCGCCTGCCCCGAATCCCGCGGGCGCGGCGGCCCCGACATCATCCCCAGCGGCACGCGCGACGCCGGCACCGTCATCGACCGCGGCCCGTGCGGCAACGGCGTGCTCAACGGTGTCGAGGCCTGCGACGGACAGACGTTCGCGAACGGCTCCGACTGCACCGGCTACAACCTCGGCAACGGACAACTCACCTGCAACGCGAGCTGCCAGGTCTCGTTCGCCGGCTGCCAACTCACCGACTACTGCACGGCCAACGGGCTGTACGCGAACGGCCAGTGCGACCCGTGCGAGCTCCTCGGCGGTGTGATGGATCCCGAGTGCGCGACGGTCTGCGGCATGGACGGCATGTGCGCCGATCGCTTCGAGCCGCTCGTCGGCGCGTGGACCTGCCAGCGCCTCAACATGACCGACCCCGACTGCGGCATGTGCGGCAACGGGATCAT
>JAUHYN010001156.1 GCA_030426505.1 bacterium
TCATCGTGGGCAAGCAGCGCAACGGTCCGATCGGGACCGTGCGCTGCCGCTTCTTCCACGAGTTCACGCGCTTCGACAATCTGGCGGACGGAGACCACGCGTCCCCGTGAGTGACGCCGAGTGGTACGTGTACCTCGCCGTGTGCGCGGACGCGACGTACTACTGCGGAGTCGCGAAGGACGTGGAGCGCCGGATCGCCGAGCACAACGCCGGCAAGGGCGCGAAGTACACACGCGGCCGCACGCCCGTGGCGCTCGTCGCGAGCGCGGGGCCGATGGCCTGGGGCGACGCCCTCAGGAAGGAGCGCGCCGTGAAGCGCCTCCCCAAGGAAGAGAAGCCCGCCGCGCTCGGCGCATCGAATTGACGCATTCGGCGAGTCCGGCGATCGTCGTCGCCGCCGATGGCGTTCACCGTCCAATCACGGCTCGGGAGGGGACGCTCGGTCGAGACGTTCGCCGCCGTGCTCGAGGTCGGGAAGGAGCGCCTGGACGTCGTCGTGAAGCGCGCGCGCCCGGAGTACCGGAACAACGAGGCCTTCGCGACGGCGCTCGAGAGCTGGGGCAACACGCAGAAGGAGGCCGACCACGAACACCTCGTCGCGGTGTTCGAGGCGGGCAGGACTCCGGAGGGCGTGTACGTCATCCAGGAGAAGGTCGACGGCGCCGCGTTGGTGACGCTCTTGTCGATGCTCCGTCGACGCAAGCGCACGCTGAAGCCGGAGTTCGCATTGGTGGTCGCGGAGCAGGTCGCGTCGGCGCTCGCGTATCTGCACACGCAGGTCGGAGTGGCGCACGGCGGGATCGATCCGGGTGAGGTGCTGCTCGGCTACGACGGTACGGTGAAGCTCGGCGACCAGCGGTTGCGCGAGCTGGACCAACACATCGGCAAGGACCTCGTCGACGCCGACGATCGCGTGGATTACCTCGCGCCCGAGCGTCATCAGGGCGAGCCGCCGTCGAAGAAGAGCGACCTGTACGCGTTCGCGTTGGTGGTGCTCGAGATGTTGATCGGGCACCCCGTGTGGACGGCGGAGTCGATGACGGTCGACGGCACGCTCGACGCGCTCCGGGACTTCTCGCCGGTCGGGCAGGCGAAGCCGGACCTCACGAAGGAGCTGGTGGACGTGCTCGGCGGTTGCCTCGCCGCGCTCCCGGCCAAGCGCCCGATCTCGGCGATGCCCGTCGCGGGTGCGCTGCGGGATCTCAATAAGCGCCACGGCATCACTTCGGCGGGCGCCGGGCTCGGGAAGTTCGTGGAGGCGCTCGTGCCGCCGCCCGACGCCGAGGAGGCGCCGACGCAGATGGTGGACGCCGCATTCGCGGCGGAGCTCGACAGGAAGCGCGACGAACAGTTCGAGGGCGCGTCGGTCGCGATCGATCCGGAGATCGAGCGGCAAGCGGGCTTGCCGAAGCGCGCGGGGCCGCTGCTCGGGGTGACGGTGGAGCTCGATCGCCTCGGCGATCGGAAGGACACCGCGTTGCCGAAGCCGGCGGAGGCAGAGCCGGCGCCGAAGGCCGCGCCGAGGTCGCTGCACGCGATCGCGGCGGCGAAGAAGCCGGTGACCCCGGCGCCCGCGCCCGCTGCGGCGCCGGCGCCAGCGCCGAAGCCCGCACCCGCACCGGCGCCGAAGCCCGCCGCGAAGGCGCCCGTCGCGCCGTCCCGGAAGCGGGAGGTCTCGGTGCCGCAGGTACATCGCGTGGCGGCGAAGGCGTCGTCCGAGCGCGACGCGGACCAGCGGCGGATCTTGATGTTCGCCGGGATCGGGGTCGCGGTGCTGTTGGTCGTCGTCTTCACGATGATGGCGCTCAGCACCGACGAGCGCACGATTCGTTTGCGCGCGACTTCGGTGCCCGAGGGCGCGGAGGTCTACGACGCCGAGGGCGAACGGCTCCTCGGTCGGACGCCGCTCGAGACCGACGTCGTGGTCGACGGCGAGCTGATGAAGTTGCGGTTCGAGATGGTCGGGCACGAGCCGCACCGCGTGACGATCGGGAGTGAGAGCGGCGAGGTCCGCTACGAAGCCAAGATGACGGCGGTCGGTGCGCCGTGAAGATCTTCCGCGTCGCGACCGGTCGGACCATCGCGCCGTTCGGTGACCTCGCGCGCGACCTGTTCATCGGCACGAAGACGCTCGCGACCTGGCAGGAAGAGGTCGCCGCGGCGACGGGGCTCGAGTTGGTCGACGTCGAATCGTTCGATGCGATCGAGGCGCCCGCCTACGCGTTCGCGGACGACGTGTGGTGTACCGAGATGATCTTGCGCCACTTCGTCGCGGACACGATGAAGTCGGATCGCTCGCGGCGGCTCGCGGTCGAGAAGTCGCTGGTCACCGACATCGCCGAGCCCCTGCAGGGCGCGCTCGCGAAGGGCGACGCGCTCGGGTTCGACGTCTTCTTCTGCGCCGACGATCCGAGCGCGCTCGTCGACGCCGAGTTCCACGTCGTGAAGCCGCGCGCGCTGAAGGCCGACGTCCGCTTGCCGCCGTCGACGATCGCGGGCGAGGGCCGCTCACGGGATCGCGCGGTGCCGGTGACGGCGCGCGTGGTCGCGAACGTCCGTCACTGGATCCACTTGCTCAAGCTGTCGCAGTTGTCGATCGGGGTGTCGATCCTCGACGCGCTCCGCCGCGACCCGCGGATGATGCTCAAGCTGCGGTTCATGAAGAACCGCGATCCGTGGGCGCTCGGACCGCACGTGAAGTTCGTCCACCCGAGCGCGCGCGTTCACCCGACCGCGCACATCGAGTCGTCGATCATCGGACCGAACGCGGTGATCGACGCGCACTGCCACGTGCATCGATCCGTGATCGGCGCGAACGTCGTGCTCGGCGATCACGCGGCGGTGATGGGCTGTACGCTCGCCGACGGCGTCCAGGTCTTGCGCGGGTCGTACCTCGCGCACTGCGTCTCGATGCCCGACGCGACGCTCGCGAGCTACAAGGTGCAGCTTTCGCTCTT
>JAUHYN010000060.1 GCA_030426505.1 bacterium
ACTCGCGAAGCCGGCCCAGGCCGATGGCCCGGCCGCGTTGTAGCTGTCCTTCATGTTGCCCTTCGCGGTGTCGTCGGTCTCGAGGACCGCGATGAGCGCGGTGCTCACGGCGGGGCGGCCGTTGCGATCGATCTGCGCGCCGAGGGTCGGCGGGCTGGGTGGGTTGACGACGTTGTTTCCGTCGTCGTCGTCCATGTCATCACCGCTGCAGGCGCCGAGTCCGAGGGCCAGTGCAGCGAAGGAGGTCATCAGTAGTTTCGTCGTGTTCATGTTCGTCTCCTTTTCTGTTCGCTTCATCGCTGGTGCGTGCTGCCCCACACCGCGAGGATGTCGCCGTTCTTCGCGACGACGCTCTTGTCCACCTGCACCACGATCGAGCCGACGGTGCCGCCCGCGAAGTCATCCGAGGCCGGGGAGCCGTCGCCGTTCGTCATGAGTTGGGTGACGAGGACGCCCGAGGTGCCGCTGTCGAGCGCCGGGCACATCGCGTCGTTGAAGGTGAGTCCGCCGGCGGCGGCCTTCACGGCGTCGATGGTCGCTTGGTAGCCGGATATGTTGAAGAAGAAGGGGTCGTTCCGCTCGCCCGCGAAGACCTTGAACATGCCGTTGCGGCCCGCGAGACCGACGGTGTCGCTGGCGTCGCCTTTGACGTAGTCCGCGTCGCCGGCCCAGCACTCGATCGCTTGGGAAGCATCGAACTGACAGATGATGTTCACCTCGCCGCTGGTCATGCCGTAGGCGCTCCCGCTCTCGACGTGGAAGACGTACTGAACGGAGTCGGAGAACGTCGTGCCGACGACGTTCATGATGAGGTTGAGTTGTGTGGGGCTGTCGACCCAGGCGTAGACGTCGGTGATGTCCGCGGCGGGACTCGCCGCGGCGGCGGGCGAGTCGCCGTGGTCGGCGGCATGGGCCGTCGAGATCACTGCGAGCGAGCTGAGCGCCGTGATTGAAGTGAGGATGGGATTGCGAATCGCTTTCACGTGCGTGCCTCCATTGAGTGGAACGGCGCTCGAGACCGAGCTGCCGGCCGGGAGGTGTCCCGGCCCTTGGTGTACGAACGGGAGGTCCGATCGGTTCCTTCGGATCCGAGTTCTTCGCGGTCGAGGCAGAACGCCACGGCCGACCGGAGTGAGGCAGAATGCGTCGCTTTGGTTCAGGGGACGCGCACGCGCAGCGCGTTGGGGCGCGGCGTGAAAGAGAGCGGGAGCGCGAGCTCCTCGGCTTCGCCGTCGACCACCGCGACGACGCTCCCGTGTCCATGCACGGTCACGCGCTGGGCGGTCCGGATGTCGACCTCGGCGACGTTGCGCGGGCCGAACAACGCGGCGCCGAGGGCGGTCCACAACGTGCGCAGCGGGCTGTGCGACAGGGGGACGTAGACCGCGAGCCGTCCGTCGGTGCGACGCACTGGTTCGACGAGGCCTTCGTAGTCGTTGTTCGACACCACGAAGAACGGCGTCTTCACGCGGTCGACCTGGCCGTCGACGTCCATGACGAAGTGGTAGCGGCGGAAGCGCTTCGACACGTCCCAGATGCCGAGGAGTGTGCCGACGATCCACCGCAGCGGTTTGGGCCAGTGCGCGTGACGCGCGCGCCGACGTTCGCGTGCGCGCGACATCTCGGCGTACAGGCCGGCCGACGCGTTGTTGACGACGACGCGGCCGTCGAGCTCGCAGACGTCGACGGGGGTGTCGCGGCCCTCGACGAGCACGCGGAGCGCTTCGTCGAGCTCGAGCGGGATGCCGAGCGTGCGCGCGAAGAGGTTGATCGTGCCGAGCGGGAGCAGGCCGAGCGTGTGGTGCGTGCCGACGACGGCGGCCGCGACGGTGCGGAGCGTCCCGTCACCGCCGCCGGCGACGACAAGGTGCGGCGGTGCGTCCGCGAGATCGGCGAGGGCGGCGTCGAGCTCTTCGCCGCTGACGAGCCGGACGTCGATCGGCGCGCGGAGTCCGGCGAGCGCCTCCTCGATGCGCTCCGCCAAGGCCTCGGCGTCGCCGTTGCCGGCGTGGCGATTGAGGACGACGCGGACCGGCTGCGGCGTGGCGGCCGGGTTCGAGTGCGGCGACGATGCAGGTCGAGTCACCACGGGATTCTCCAGATCGTTCAGGCGCCCGCGGGCGCCTCTTCGGCGGAGAGCAGCTCCGCGAGCCAACGCGATCGTTCGAACTGCTGGCACACCAACACGATCGCGGTCGTGAGAGGGATGCTGAGGAATGCGCCCGCGATGCCCCAGACCCAGCCCCAGAACACGACCGAGAGGAGCACGACGACGGGCGATAGCTTCAGGTACTTACCTTGGAGCAACGGGTCGACGTAGTTGCCCATGATGATCTGCACGCCGCCGACCGTCGCGAGCGCGAGCGCGGCGTACGCGGGGTCGCGGCTCTGCACGAGCGCGAAGAGCACCGGCGGGAACACGCCGATGATCGAGCCCAGCGTGGGGATGTAGTTGAGCAGGAAGTTCGCGAGGCCCCATACGAACGGGAAGTCGAGGCCGATCGCCCACGCCGCGAGCCCGACGCCGACGCCCGTGATCAGTCCGACGGCGGTGCGCACGACGAGGTAGCGTTGGAAGCTCGTCGCGGCGCGCTCGGAAGCGCGCATCCAGTCGCCGTGTCGATCGTCGCTCATGAAGCGCGCGATCTTCTTGCGGAACACGCGGACCTCGAGGAGCCCGAGGACGAAGAAGGCGGCGGTGAGTACGAGGCCGGAGAAGGCCGAACTCATCGCGCGGCCGACGCGCTTCACCTCGGTGGTGAGCGTCTTCGAGGCGTCGGTGCCGCTGGTCGACGGCCACGGGAGGCCGTGGCGATCGGACCAGGCGCGGAGCTGTTCGACGCTCTCGGCGGCCTGCGCTTGGTACTCGGGCGCCTTCTCGGAGATCGCGCGCGCGCTCTGCCAGAGGCCGAGGCCGATCACGGCGAGCGCGCCGAGGAACACGAACAATGCGCACACCGCGGCGAGCCCGTCGGGGAGGCGCTTGGCGAGCGCGCGGTAGAGCGGGAAGAGGAGCGCCAACGCGAACAGCGCGAAGGCGACGGGGAGCGTGACTTCGGAGGCGTACCTCAGGAAGACGATCGTCGCGATCGTCGCGAGGATCACGAGCGCGTAGCGGCGCGTGCGTTGCGCGGCGGGGGCGTCGTCGGTGCTCCGGGTCTCGGTGGCGAGGCTGGTCTGAGGGGGCATGGCGATCGTCGATTCGGATCAGCTCGGGACTTCTTCGGCGAGGCGGCGGTACTTCGCGCACGCGAACATGTAGACGCCGTACGCGGCGAGGCCGAGCGCGACGACGCCGAGCAACACGTTGCCGTAGGACTGCGCGCTGAGCTCGGCGAGCGACGTGCCGAGGGCCTGGTACTGCGATGGGTTGTTCGTCATCGCGACCTTCACGAGGCCCAGGCCGATCATCGGGAACACGACAGCGCGCGCCGCGAGACCGAAGCGGCCGAGGCGCACGAGCCACTCACGCGCCTTCGCGCTGAGTTGGGAGGTGCGGAGTCGCTTGGTGAAGTCGAGGCTGTACGCTTTGTACGCTTGCTGGGCGCCCGCGATGATCGTGCCGATGCCGATCGCGCCGATGATGAGGTTGCCGCCGGTGACGCCGAGCGCCTTCGCGATCCACGTCTCGCCGCCGCCGCCGGCCTGCCCGCCGACGAGGATCTGCACGGCCGCGATCGTCAGACCGATGTGGACGATGCCACTCGCCGCGGCGCCGACGCGCTGCGCGGCCTCGTGGTCGTCGCCGCGGAACGGCTTGCCGGTGACAGCGGCGGTGAGGCGATAGACCGCGTAGCCCGCGAGCCCGACGGCGGTCGCGCCAAGGAGGAACGCGCCGAACGGTTGCTGCGCGATCGTCTGCAGCACGTCCTGGGTCCCCGCGACCTGCCCGCCGCTGCCGACCGCAGCCATGACCGCGAGCGCGCCGAGCAGCACGTAGACCAGGCCCTTGGCTGCGAAGCCGATGCTGAAGAAGGCCTCGAGGCCCTCCTTCTTGTCGGACAGGACGATCTGCTGCGCACGTCGCGCGGGGCTCGGATGCATGCCGGGATACGAAGCAGGTTCCGTTCCGACTCGAAGGCGCGGGGAGGGCGTGGTGCGGCCGGGGCAGGGTGCCGCATTGAGACGCGACGGTGTGCGCGTGCGGTTCGGCGTCTCGGCGACGAGCTTCGGGCCCGCCCACGCGACGCGGGCAAGCGCCGCGTCCGGTCTTCGGACTTCGTCCGTTCGAAAACCGGACGACGCCACGCTTCGACGTCCGGCGCGGCTGGCACACGTTCTGCTCTTCCGCGCGGCGGTGGTAGGCTGGTGAGCATGGGCAGCGCATCGTTCACGGATGCGAACGATCCGACCGTCTACCCGGAGGAGGAACGGGTGGGCGAGGAGATGCTCCAACGGTGGATCGCCGAGCTGCTGCGTCCGCTGCTCGAACGGTTCCTGAACGCACCGGGCCGTGGTGATCCGTCGTTCGTCGGCGCCGATCAGTTCGTCTACTACCGGCAGTTCGATCCGCACCGCCGCTTCGCACCGGACGTCTACGTGCTCCCCGAGGTCCCGCCGGGCACGCGCGTGCGCTCGTGGAAGGTCTGGGAGGCGAAGAAGGCACCGAGCTTCGTGCTCGAGGTCGCGACGTCGGACTGGCTGAAGGACTACGTCGACGCCCCTGAACGATGCGCCGAAGCGGGCGTCGAAGAGCTCGTGGTCTTCGATCCGAGCTGGACGGAGCGCCCCGGCGGCGCTGGCGCGCGGTGGCAGGTCTACCGGCGCGTCGCGGACGCGTTCGAATGCGTCGAACGCCACGACCGCGATCGCGTGTACTGCAGCTCCATCAAAGCGTGGTTGCGCACGGTCGGCTTCGGCGACCGGACGCGGCTGCGCATCGGCACGGGTGAACACGGCGACGTGTTGTTCCCCACAGAGGCGGAGGCCGCGCGAGAGGCCGTCGCAGCCGAACGGCAGGCCAAGGAGGCCGAGCGGCAGGCCAAGGAGGTCGAGCGGCGGGCCAAGGAGGTCGAGCGCCACGAGAAGGAGAACGCGCTCGAGCGGGTCCGGGCGCTCGAGGCCGAACTACGCGCGATCCGTGGCGACGACGAATGACGTCGCGCCGGCCCCCTCAGTACCCCGGACCCCACTCCGAAGCGCCGGCTTTCGCAGGTTGCACCGGATCGAAGCCTCCGACGATCGAACGACGATGCTCCACGGGGACGAGTCAGATTGGTTTGCTCGAGCACTTCTGCGGCCACAGGTACCACCACGACGTCCGCGCGGGTTCGACGTGCGTGGTCGACGAATAGAGCAGTCGCTGAGTCCCCCGACGCTCGCGACGTGTGACGGACGTTGAAGCCGTTCGAGTCCATGTAGTACCACCGAGGAGGGGTGGGCTCACTCGACGCGACCTTGGTCGAAGCGCTCTTCGAGCGCTACGCGTTCCAGGTGGAGCGGCGCTGCCACCGTCTGTTGCGTCAGCCCGAGGAGGCCCGCGACGTCGCGCAGGAGGTGTTCGTCCGCCTCATCACCCACGGCGGCGACTTCCGCGGGGAAGCGGAGTGGATGACCTGGCTCTATCGCGTCGCAACCAACCTCTGCCTCAACCGCATTCGCAACGCAGCGCGCCGCGACCAGGCGTGGTCGGACGAACTCGCGCGCGCGTTCGAGGCGCCCCCGATGCCGGACGTCCGCGTCCAGCATCGTGACACGCTCGCCACGCTGTTCTCCGAAGTCGACGAGGCCACGCAACAGATCGCGGTGCTGTACTATCACGATGGCCTCACGCAGCAGGAGGTCGGCGACGTGATGGGGCTGTCCCGGGTGACCGTGAACAAGCGTCTCAAGCAACTCGAGCGCGTGACGCGAACACGCGACGTGGAGGCCGCCGGATGAGCGCAACGCACCTGTCGGATCTCGCGCTGAATCGCCTGCTCGCGGAAGAGGCGTCGGGCCTCGAGGATGCTCGCGCTCACCTGGCGAAGTGCGAGCAGTGTCGCAGCGCGCTCGAAGCGCTACAGTCCGAGCGCGAGGCCTGGGGCGCCCGAACAGACAAAGCAGCCTTCGTTGGCGCGGTGCTCGCCGCCGCGGAGTCTTCACCGCAGACCGCCGAGGTCGTGCGTCCGGTGTTCGGCGCGTGGCGGAATCGTGTGCTCGCCGCGTCGGTCGGACTCGCCGCCGCGGCGGTGCTGGTCGTGGTGCTGCGCCCCGAGGCGACGGTGAGCGTCAAGGGTGCTCCGGCCGTCACGCTTCTCGTCGTGGACGATGATTCGAGCCGACCGATCCGCGAGGACGAGCGGCTGCGGCCCGGCGATCGCGTGGGGCTCTCGGTGAGCTGCCCCGAGGGCTGTCGAGTCTATCTCCACGATGCGAGCGGCGCGCCGCTCGCATCTCGAGCCTTCGCAGTCCCCGCCGGCGGCGCCAAGGTCTTGGACTTCACCGCCACCCTCGACGCCAGCCACGACGATGAGCAACTCGCCGTCGTCGCGTGCCGAGAAGAGGTTCCGCTCGACGTTCGCAAGGCGGTGATTGCCGGTCACGCCGAGGACGGCTGCATCCCCCAGAGGCTGAGGATCCCGCGTGCGGAAGCCAGGCCGAGCGAGTAGCGGGTTCGTCGCGGCGCTCACGGTGTGCGCCGTGTCCGCCGTGAGCGAAGCCGCACCGCGTCGGGTCGCGCTCGTCGTCGGACAGAACCGCGGCCTGTCGACGGAGCGTCCGCTTCGCTACGCGGAGGACGACGCCCGGCGCGTCGCCTCCGTGCTCGAGACACTCGGCGACTTCGACGAGGTCGCGTTGCTGCTCGGTCCCGACGCGTCGGCGGTGAAGTTGGCGGTCGGCGCCCTCGCCGACCGCGCCGACCTCCTCGTGTTCTACTACTCGGGCCACGCGGGCGCCGGACGTCTTCACCTCGCCGGCACCGAACTCGACGGCACGTCGCTCCTCGACGACCTCGCCGCACGGCAAGCCGGGTTGACGGTGACGGTGCTCGACGCGTGCGCGTCCGGTGATCTCACGGTGAAGAAGGGACTGAAGATCGAGCTCGGCGCGCCGCCCGAACCCGAGCCCACGGTGCGCGGGCGCGCGCTGCTCGCGTCGTCGAGCCCGGGTGAAGCCGCGCAGGAGTCTTCGCTCCTTCGTGCATCGTTCTTCAGCGCGCACCTCGTCACCGGGTTGCGCGGTGCCGCGGACAAGAACGCCGACGGGCGCGTCTCGCTCCGCGAAGTGTACCGGTACGCCTACGACCGCACGGTCGATAGCACGCTCGTGAGCGCGGCCGGCGTGCAGCGTCCTTCGTACGACGTGCGGCTCTCCGGGCAGACCGACGTCCCGCTCACCTGGACGGGTCGCGCCGGCGCGCACCTCACCCTCGCGACCGGCGAGGATGGCCGCTTCTTCGTGATGAGCGAAGACGAGTCGACGCTGCTCGCGGAGGTCCCGCTCCGCGCGGGCGCGTCGACGCGCATCGCATTGTCGCCCGCGACGTACGTGGTGAAGAAGCGCGGCGCGAGCGGCCTCGCGGTGGCGCGGATCGATCTGCCGGAGGGCAGGGACGGTCGGCTCGACGAGCGCGAGATGGAGCGTGTCCCGTACGCCACCCTGCGCGACAAGGGTGAGCGTCCCGGAGAGCTGCTTGTGACGGGTCGCCTCGCCACGGGCCTCGCGGGCGTCGATGCGCTCGGCGGCTTGGGCCTCGGCTACCTCACCGACCTCGGGCCGCTGACGCTGGGCCCGACCATCGGTGTCGTCGCGGGCGGGCGCGCGGGCGCGTTGCACCTGTTCTCCGTCGCCGTGGATCCGGGCGTGTTCTTCGGACTCACGCGGCAGGGAGCACGCTGGCGAATCTGGTACGGACTCCGGCCGGCCACGCTCCTGTTGCACCAACTCGTGTCGGGAGCGGACGCGCGCACCAGCGTTGGCTTCGCGGTGTACGTTTCGGCCGGAGTCGCGGCGTGGCTCGGAGACGACCTCGGCGTCGTCGGCGGCGTGGAGGTGGGGGTTGCGGGACAACGTACCACCGCCGACCCGTTGGCTTCGGAGGCTTCGTTTGGCGCTGGCTTCACGGCGGCCTTGAGCCTCGGGCTGAGGTTCAGGTCGTGAGGTCGCGCGCGATCGTCGGGGCGCTCGCGCTGCTCGCGTGCGATCCGCTGCTCTTGGACCCGCGCCTCCCCGAGCAGGTCACGACCTGGAGCGCGCCGGCGCAGGATGAGTTGCGCGGCCGCGTCGCGCCCGTCGAGATGGCCGGGGCGGTCGATGGGTGCGCGAGCCTGTCCGACCTGTCGTGGACGATCGACGATCGCCCCATGCGTATCCCGCTCGCGGTGGACGGTGCGGAGTGGAGCGCGGAAGTACCGGTCGACACGATCGTCGGCGCCGTCGGCTTCGAGTCCATCGCGCTGCCCGAGGAGCGGCCGGGGACCTGGCGCGTGCAGGCGACCTGCGACGACTTTGGCACGCGGATCGAGTCGCCGCCCCGCGCGGTCTTGGTGTCGCCGTTCGAGGCGGTAGCCAACGCGGGAGCGGAGGTCGAGGGCCTGCTGGTGTCGGACTTCGGCGAGGGGCGTCCGGCGATCTTCGCGCTGTCGACGGGGGACCTCCGACAAATGGACGCGAGCCGAGGCTGCGTGGACGACGTCCCGGCGGAGGCGGAGCTGTCCTCCTGTTGGCAATCGTGGTCGGCGCGGCCCAGCGGGATCGATTCGATGCACCGCCTCGACGGGCGGATCGCGCTCCGCGTGGCGTGTAGCGACTTCGACGGCGGTCGACTGTGTCCGCCCGGGTTCACGCGGGGGCTCGTGTTCTTCGACGAGAAGTTCGACGCCGATCTCAGGATCGACGAACCGAACGGCTGCGATCTTCATGTCGTGCAAGTGAGCTTGCAGCGGCTGTACGTCTTGTCCGTGTGCGACGACGCGGAGACGCAGGTCGAGCCGATCGACGTCGTCGACGAGGTCGGCGGCGTCCGCATCACGCGCCTCGCGCCGGTCACGCTCCCCGGTCGCGTCTTCGCGTACCCGGCGCGGGTCGGCGACGCACAGGTCGGCTACGCGCGTCGTTCAGATGGCCGTATCGAGAGGTGGACGTTCGGCACCGTCGGTGCGACGACGGCACCGACCGCGGTCTCGATCCTCGACGCCCGGACGGCGGCGACGGGTTCCGACGGTTCGCTGCTCGTCACCGTCGGAACGACGAACGCGGTCGAGATTCGCCACTACCTCCCGGATCTGCAGGCCCCCGTGGCGTCGTGGGCGTTCGATCGCCCGGACGTCTACGGTCAGATGTTCGGCGCAGAGCCTTGGGCGCGCAGCGCCGACGAACTCTGGTCACTGCGCACGGAAGAGGCGCTTCCCGTCGACCTCCAAGAGGGGACGCGCTGGCAGCTCGTTGCCGGTGAATCGGGAGTGTTCGCGGTACTCGGGGGGCCGGCGATCGGCGTGGGTCCGGCGCGGGTCATGCACGCCGAGGCGTCGGGGAGCGTCGTCGAAGTGCTGCCGGAGCTGGAGCTCGCGATGCAAGCCCGGTTGCGGCGAGCGGGAGATCGCATCTACGGCGCGCTCGGCGCTTACGTGTTCACGCTCAACGCCGCCCGGTCCAGCCCCCGACCACGATGACCAGGTTTGTCTGCGTGGGGCCCGCCTGCTGCGGAACGACCTCGAGCGCAGCGAGCGCGAAGCCGAACGCCGTCGTCGCGAGTGCGGGCGCTTCCGCGAGCGTGACGCCGCAGAGCTCCAAGCGCTCGTCGAGGGTCCCGGGGGCGACATCGGTCGTGGTCGACAGTCCGAGGCGGTCCTCGTCCTCGTACGCGAGTCCGAAGCCATCCGCCGCGGTCGCGAGGGTTGGACGGCCGAGCGCGTGGGGGAGCACGGTCCGGGTGAAATCGTCGGCGGCTGTCGGCACCCCGGGGTTCGCGATCGCGAGCTGACTCTCGCGCCCGCCGCTCAGGAAGTCCTCCCACGCGACCGCGAGCCGGCCGTCCGACGTCACCGCGACGCTCGACACCGCGCCGGGCCGGGCCGCGTCGTCCAGTTCGATCGTCGCGAAGTCGCCCTCGGCGGACGGGGTCGCCGAATTCGCGATGCGCACGCGCACCGCGGGCATTCGATTACCCGGCGTGTCGACGACGACGAGGCGGTCCTCGAGCACCGCGAGCCGCGCACGGTTGGTCGCGACGAACGGGATGTGGGTCCACGCCATCGCGTTCATCGGCGTCGCGGCGTCGGCGAGCCAGAGCTCCGCCTCGCTCGACGCACGTTGGAGGAGAAGCGCGGGCCGCCCTTCGTAGAGGAGCAGATCCGCTCGGGTCGCGCCGGCGACGTCGGGCGTGGACAGGGTGTACGTCGTCCAGTCTGCGGCGCTCGTGGGAGACAGGTCGTCGCTGATCGCGTACGTCCAATCGCCGCTGACGAGGCCGACCAAATACAGACGCCCCGCCGCCGCGAGGATCGCGGGCCCGGCGCTTCCGCCGCCGGGGAGCGCGACGCCCTGTGTCCACGCGGCCGCCTCCAGCGGCGTGTCGTCCGTGTACGCGACGTGGACGTCGTTCACTTCGTCGGCCCACGCGACGAACACCCGATCCGAGTCCACCGCGAGCGCCGGGTTTCGGGCGTCTTCGACGAGGGGGTAGGCGATCGGACATCCGGACAGCGGCTCGTCGCCGGCGTCTCTCGGCACGCTGGCGTCCATCGGATCGTCTCCGCCGTCGACGTCGACTCCGCCGTCTCGCCCGCCGCCCGCGTCTCGGCCCGACCCCGCGTCTCGGCCGATCCCGCTGTCGCGTTCGTCCGCCGGTTCGGCGGAGGCGCAAGCGAGCGTCAGCGCTAGCGAGAGGGGCCCGAGGGAGCGCTTCACAAAGAACACGCGTATATGGGTTTACGTTTTCTCCGGGTCCGGTGTCCAACCTCCTGTGAATCCACTGAGACTCTCGCACGTCGCGATCCTGACCCTCCTCTTGCCCTTCGGCCCCGCCTGTGGCCCGGAGTGTGGCGACGCAACCGTCGAAATCGACGGCGCGTGCGTCCCCACCGAGCTGGCGTGCGCGACCGGGACGACCTTCGACGCGATCGATCGCCAGTGCCGCAGCGACGCCGCGGGCGGCGTGACCTGTGGTACCGGAACCCGGCTCGAAGGCACACAATGCGTACCCGTGGCCGGCTCTGGCGGACTCTCGTGCGGGCTCGGGACGGTGCTCTCCGCGGATGGGATGTCGTGTGTTCCAGCGACGGAAGCGTGTGGAGCGGGCACGATGTTCGACACGATGACCCGCACCTGCGTCGCCAGCGCCGAGGTCACCTGTGGCCCGGGGACGGCGTTGATGGGCGCCGAATGTGTCGTTTCGCCGAGCGTTTGCGGTCCCGGCACGGTGTACGCCGAAGCGACAGGGACCTGCATTCGTGGCGTCGCGTTCGTAGGTGACTGCGCGAACCCGATGGTCCTCGCGGGGGGGGCGGTGGATCGGCTCGTCGACGACACCGTGCTCGTCGCGGGGGGCTGCTTCGAGGTTCAGACCGAGCTCGCCGTCGAGGCGGAGCTGCGGATCGAGCCGGGTGTGACCGTCATCTTCGCAGAGGGCGCGCGGCTCTTCGTCGGCCCGGATGGACTCCTCTCCGCGGTCGGGACCGCGATGGCGCCCATCACGTTTCGCGGCGCGGCGGCCGAGCGGGGCTACTGGGACGGGCTGATGTTCGAGGCGTCGAACCGAATGGAGAATGCGCTCGAGCACGTGGTCATCGAACACGGTGGACGCGAAGCCTACCGCGGCCTCCAGGGCGGTCTCGTCCTCAACACCTTCAACGGCCCGACGCGCATCAGCCTCGCCGACCTCACGATCCGATCGAGCGCTGCGCACGGCATCGCGGTGCTGAGCCCCACGCTGGACCGTTTCGAGCGCGTCGCGATCGAGGATTGCGCGGACGCACCGATCAGCACGTGGGTCGATGCGGTCGGTGAGTTCGACAACTCCGTGACGTTCGCGAACAACGATGTCGGCTACGTCGACGTTCGCGCCGGCGGGTCGCTCGTGAACATCACGCGTGATGCCGTGTGGCACGACCTGGACTTGCCGTATCGCGTCGACGACGTGGTCCGGCAAGGCGCGCAGGTCGTCTTGCAACCCGACATCGTCGTGCAGATGGAGGAGAACTCCGCGTGGTACGTCGAGTCGACCGCGACGTTCGTATCGGTCGGCGGTGTCGATCTCACGCGCATCGAAGGTGTACGCGCGGAATCGGGCTCGTGGGGCGGACTGATCTTCCGCGCGAGCGACCGCCAGAACAACATTCTCGCCAACACCGTCGTCGCGCACGGTGGCGGGGTGGCCGAGCGTGGGCTGAGTGGCAACGTTGTTCTATCCAACTTCGACGGCCCCGTTCGATTGACGCTGCGCGACGTGACGCTCCGCGAATCCGCCGGACACGGGCTCGCGACGCGAGACGCGACGCTGACGATCGACCGACTGACCGCTACCGCGAACGCGAACGGACCGATGATCGGGACCCTATTCTCGGTGAGTCAGCTCGACGCGAACAGCCAACTCACCGGTAACGGCGACGACACCGTGCAGGTGTTCGGCCAGACCCGCGCCGGGAGCGCGACAATCGCGCGGATCGGCGTGCCGCTGCGGGTGCTCGACGACCTGCAGATCGTCGGTGACCTCGTGTTGTCGCAGGGGTTAGAGGTCCAGTTCGACGAGACGGTCGCACTCGAAGTGCACGAGACGGGGAGCCTCACCGCGATAGGCACCGCGGCGGAGCCGGTGCGACTCGTCGGCAGCACCGCAACGAGCGGGTGGTGGACCGGCCTGCGTTTCGTCGACAGCAACCGCGCCGCCAATCGCCTCGAGCACGTCGTGCTCGCGCACGGCGGCCGCAACGCGTACTCCGGCACCTTCGCGAACCTCATCCTGCGTCGCATCAGCGATACGCCGCGGCTCGAGCTCTCCAACGTATCGATCGCCTCCGGCACCGGCGCTGGTGTCGCGATTCTGGGGACCGCAAGTATTCCAGAGTGTGCCGCGGTGACCTTCCAGAGCGTGACGCCCAACGTCGTCGTCAACGGCACCCCTCAGACGGAGCTCTGCACGCCATGAAGTTCGCGAAGCTGCTGGTCTTGGGCGTAGCGGTCGTCGCCTGCGACAGGCTCACGGACACGCCACCGCCCGTTCCGCCCGTTCCGCCTCGAGTCACCTTGCTCGCGCCGACGGCGGGCGCGGTCCCGATGAATCCCAACGCTATGGAGGTGCAGGTCGAGCTCCGCTCCGCGGAGACGATGACGGCACCGCTCGAAATCTGGGTCGCCGACCAGCGGGTCGCCGAGCGCACCGTGAACCTCGGCCCGGCGGCACGCGTCGAGACGATCGTCGTCGAGCTGAGCGACGACCTCCCGGTCGATGCGGTGCAAGCCCGATTGCGGTGGTCCGAAGGGTGGGTTCGCTCCGAGGTGCATGTCGTGGTCATCGATCCGATCCGGCGAGCGATCGCCGCGTTCGAAGCGGCTTCGACCGAACCGGTCACCTACGTAATGGACCCATTCGGTGGCGTCGCCGAGATCGAGGGCCTCGTCGCGGTTTCGGGGGACACACCGGCGAATCGCGCGCGAACCTTCGTCTCGACGTACGGCGAACTCTTCGGAATCGCGGACCCGACGAACAACCTCGTCACGTCCCGCGTTCAGCAGACGGACGACGGCGAGGACGTGGTGCGGTTCGCGCAGCGGCACCTTGGGCGTCTCGTGGACGGCGCAGAGGTCATCGTGCACCTCGACGGCGGCGCGGTCTTCTCCGTCACGTCGCACCTGCTCCACGACCTTCCGCCGGCCGCGACCCAGACCGTGTCGCTCGAATCCGTGCTCGCGGAGCTGTCTCGCGAGCTCGGCGGCCCCGCGACACTCGTCTCCGAGCCGCGCCTGATCTGGCACGGCGAAGGGTTGACGGCGATCGCCGACACACCGTTCCTCTCGCCGGTGCTCGGGTGGCACCTGCTGGTCGAGATGCAAGGCGAGTTGCACGACCGGATCGTCGACAGCGCGACCGGCGAAACGGTGCTCGATAGAGCCATCGAGCTGACCTGCGCCAATCCGAACCCGCGCATTCGTGTCTGGGACGCGAGCGATACGAACCGCGGCTCGTGTTACCGCGCGCGCTGGCTCCCGGGTGGTGTTGCGACGCTGAGCTGCTGGGAGAACGGCGGCTGCGACGGGAGCGCGAGCACGGAGGACCAGAGGCTCTACGATTGGGCGTTCGACACCTACCGCTTCTACGAGCAGCAGCTCTGTCGGCTCTCCTTCGACGGCGACGACGGGCCCTTCGCGATCCTCTCGGACTACCGGCATTTCGACGCGAACGGGAACGTTTCGGCGAACGCTAGCTGGTCGTGGAAGTGTCGCATGGCGCGCTTCTCGGCCAACTACTCGTCGCTCGACGTCATGGCGCACGAGTTCACGCACGGCGTGGTGCAGCAGACGGCAGGACTCGTCTACCGCAAGCAGCCCGGCGCACTGAACGAGTCGTACGCCGACGTGTTCGCGGCGTTCGTCGACGGTCACGACAAGACCGGGCGGCTCCTGCTCGACGTCGCCCACGGACCGACGGTCGGGACCAGCCGCCACATGTGCAATCCGTCGTTGTTCAGCCAGACGGACCACATCTCCCAGATCACCGCCGCGAGCTGCCGTCCGACCCACGGCAACGACTGGTGCGGGGTGCATTGGGACTCCGGCATCATCAACAAGGTCGCAGCGTTCCTCGCGCTGGGCAGCGCGTCCTGCGTGCAGGAGCATGGGGCGATGGCGCCTCCGGTGCCGGTCAACGCGATCGGCGGCGCGAAGGTGTTGCGGCTCTGGTACGACGTGCTTCGTTACGAGCTGTCTTCGCAGCCCAGCCTCGAGACATTCCGTCGCCGCATCCGTAGTCGCGCTTGGCGTTACTCACGCGAAGGTCGGCACGGTTTCGCGCTGCGCGACCGTTGCGAGATCACCAACGCATTCGCAGTGGTCGGGATGAACGACAGCGACGCGGATTGCGACGGGATCGGCGACGCGGGGGATCCGGACGACGACGACGACGGTGTCCTCGACGCCGTCGACAACTGCCCCATCGTCCCCAACCCGCTGCAGGCGGATCTCGAAGGCGATGGCCTCGGCGACCTCTGCGACGACGACCTCGACAACGACGGCGTGGTGAACGACATCGACAACTGCGCGCTCGTCTCGAACACGCCGCAGCTCGATACGGACGGCGATGGCCGTGGCGATGCGTGCGACGATCTCGACGGCGACGGCTTCCCGTCGAACATCGACAACTGCCCGAACTTCGCGAACCGCGACCAGGCCGATCTCGACAACG
>JAUHYN010001157.1 GCA_030426505.1 bacterium
CCGAAGATCGTCGTCGCCGCCTCCTCGAGTGGATGGAGATGGAGCGCGTGGTGCCGCTGCTCGTCGAGGCCTATCACGTCGGCTTCGAGAAGGAGAAACACGGCGCCGGGCGCCGCCCCGCCACACTCCCGTTCGCGATCGAGACGCGCGAGCCCGACCGCCCGCCGGACACCGAAGCCGTGCGCCGCTTCGTCGACGACTACGCGTCGGCGCAGCAGGTGTTGAAGCAGGCGCTCGACGCCGCGAAGGCGAAGAAGCAGAAGAAGTTCGAGTCGCTGTGGACGCCCGAGGATCCGAACAACTCTCGCACCTCGCTCGGCTACGTCTTCGACTCCGCGTCCGGGTACTGGAAGAACGGCTACACCGTCGACCTCTGCCCGCTGTTCATCCTCGCCGCCTCGGAGATCGAAGACTCCGCGAAGGACTACGAAAAGGACGGCTCGCTCGACGCGTGCTTCCGCCGCGAGAAGGGCACGTACGTCACGCGGGATCGCGTCGCGATGAAGAAGGTCGGCGCGAAGTGGCGCGTCGATCGCTGGTGAATCGGGTCACTCGCGCCGGAACGTGATCGACCCGTTGGCGCGCCCCGGCGCCGAGAACATGCCTTCCAGACGCTCGCCGCCGTCGAGGATCGTCATCCCGGTGCCATCCGTGCCGTCGGCGGTGAGGGTCATGTACGTGCAGCTCTGATCCACGCACGTGGCGAGGAACGTGAAGCGATTGCCGAGCACGTCGCCCTCGACGATCCGATCCGACGCGACCGTCCCGTTCTGTTCGAGGACCGTCCACTGACCCGAGACCTTGCCTTCGCAGGTCTGCGTGAGCGTCATGGTGCTCCGTTCGGTCTCCTTCCAGTCGCCGGTGAGATCGTGTTCGACGCAGTCGTCGCCACCGCTGCAACCGGCGGCGAGGAGGGCGAGGGGCAGGAGCAGGCTGATGATTCGCATGGGTCCAGTTACGCACGAACGACGCGCGTGGGCCGCGTGACAGCGAACACTTTCATTCGACGCGATCGCGCGCATAGGCGATGAGCTTCTGGCCGTCCGCGTAGAACTTCCGGATGCCTTCGGAGAGCTTCTCGACCGCCATCGCGTCCTCGTTGTGCATCCAGCGGTAGGTCTGCTCGTTCATGTCGATGCGTTCGACGTCGGCCGCCTTGGACTTCTCGACGGTGAGCCGGGGCTCGAGGTCGCCTTCGGTCGACTTCAATTCTTCCAGGAGGTCCGGGCTGATGGTGAGGAGGTCGCAGCCGGCGAGCTCGGTGATCTGCCCGGTCTTACGGAAGCTCGCGCCCATCACCTCCGTCGCGTAGTCGTACTTCTTGAAGTACGTGTAGATCCGCGCGACCGAGGCCACGCCCGGATCCTCCTCGATCGCGATGTCGTCCACGCCGAGGTCGGCCTTGTACCAGTCGTAGATGCGACCGACGAACGGCGAGATCAACGTGACGCGCGCCTCCGCGCACGCGACCGCCTGCGCGAACGAGAACAGCAGCGTGAGGTTGGTGTGGATGCCTTCCTTCTCGAGCTGCTCGGCTGCGCGGATGCCTTCCCACGTGGAGCCGACCTTGATCAGGATGCGCTCGCGCTCCACGCCCTCGGCCTCGTACATTCCGATGAGCTTCCGCGCCTTGTCGATCGTGCGCGAAGTGTCGAACGAGAGCCGCGCGTCGACCTCGGTCGATACGCGCCCCGGAATGATGTCGAGGATGCGCCGCCCGAAGTTGACGAAGAGCTTGTCGACGAACGCCTCCGCGCGCGCCGCAGCGGCGCCGCTCTCCTTCTTGCCGAACGCGAGCGCGTCCTCGACGAGATCCTTGTAGCGCTCGTCCTGGCTCGACTTGAGGAGGAGCGAGGGGTTCGTCGTCGCGTCGCGCGGCGTGTACTGCGCGATCGCGTCGATGTCGCCGGTGTCGGCGACGATGATCGAGTGCTGCTTCAGGGCGTCGAGGAGGCTCATGACCGTCGAGCCTACCGTCTGCCGCTCGCTGCGGCTAGCCAAGCGCTCCGGCGCAGCCGGAGGTCGTTATGGGCTAGGCTGAGGCCAAGCGCGAAGCGGTTGGTCCGAAGACTGTGCCAAGAGCTCCGGCGTAGCCGGAGGTCGTTATGGCCTGCCCTTCACGAACCGCACGACCCCGTCCTGCTCGCGCTCCCGCGTGAAGCCGCACTTCTCGAGCACGTGAATCGAAGCCGCGCCGTCCGGGAGGGTCTCGGCCGACACCCGCTTGACCCGCGGGTCCTCGAACGCGTGTGCGACCAGGGCTCGAGCCGCTTCGGTTGCGAAGCCGTTCTTTTGAAGAGATTCGACGATCGCGTAGCCGATCTCGACCTCGCCGTCCTTCGGGGGCCCCTTGTACCCGCCCGCGCCGACGACGACGCGCGGCGAGCGCTGCACGAAGTACCACGTCCACCACCCGCGTTGGTCGCGGCCCTCGCCGAGGCGATCGATCGCGTAGTCGAGCGCGTTCGCGTCGTACAAGGGCGGCGGCCAGTCCTTCGGGACCTCCGCGTTCAGACCGGCCGCGAGGATCTCGGGTCCGCGCCGCTCGGCGTGCAACAGATCCAACGTCGCCGCCGCGAGCTCGAGGCGCTCGGTCTTCTTGCGCTCGGGCGTGAGGGCGGTGAGGAGCTCGGCGTGTGCTTCGGGGCAGCGCGGGGCGAGGTCGTCGCGGCTGCCGAGGCGGAAGCGCGCGAGGTCGAACCCCGGCGTCATCGTGGTCCCCATCAGCGCGAAGCGCCCGCCGGGGATCAGCCGCGATCCCTGCCACACGCCGGACGGGACGAGGTGCTGCACGCGCTGTCCCGCGGCGAGGTCCGGGCCGAGCGTGACGACGTCGGCGCCTTCGTCGGTGAGCATCAGCATCTCGACGGGATCGCCGAGGTAGAAGTGGTACAGCTCCGGGTCCTCGAGGCGGTGCATCAGGGAACACGTGTCCGGGGTGAGCATGTAGAAG
>JAUHYN010001158.1 GCA_030426505.1 bacterium
AGCGCCTCCTCCACGACCGGCGGGCGTTCGATCGATTCATCGGGCGCATCTCGGTCAACGTCACGACGATGTTCCGGGACCCCAGCGTGTATCGGGCGCTGCGTCGCGCCGTGGTCCCGTTGCTGCGGACGTACCCCTTCGTGCGGATCTGGATCGCGGGCTCGTCGACCGGCGAGGAGGTCTACTCGACAGCCATCCTGTTGGAGGAGGAGGGCCTGTACGATCGGTGTCGCCTCTACGCGACCGACATGAGTCACCGCTTGATCGACGTGGCTCGGCGCGCCGTCTACCCGCTCCGCGCGGTCCCAGAGTTCACGCGCAACTACCAACAAGCCGGCGGCTCGCTCGACTTCTCGCGTTACTACACGGCGGACGGCGACAGCGCGAAGTTCGCGGAGCGCCTCAAGCGCAACGTGGTCTTCTCACAGCACAACCTCGTGTCGGACGGCTCGTTCAACGAGTTCCACCTCATCATGTGTCGCAACGTGATGATCTACTTCGACGAGGACATCCGCGCGCGAACGCTCGACCTGTTGTCGTCGAGCCTCGTGCGCCTGGGCGTCTTGGTGCTCGGCCTTCGCGAGTCACTCCGTTTCTCGAAGGTGCATGAACGGTACAAGACCATGGACGAAGAGATGCGTTTGTATCGAAAGGTGATGGCGTGAGCGCGGCGCTCGTCGTGATCGGGGCTTCGCTCGGCGGCGTCCCCGCGCTTCGTAGAGCCCTGAAGGGTGTGACGCGGTCGCTGCAGGCGGCGGTGTTGTTCGTTCAACACCGGCGCGGCGGCTACCAGGACCGGCTCGGGTCGATGCTCGAGGGGCACGTCGAGCTCGACATCCAGGACGTCGAGTCGCACCAGCAGCTGCGCGAAGGATCGCTCTTCCTCGCGCCCGCCGACTACCACGTGCTCATCGATCGCGGTCGCCTCGAACTGACGACCGACGAACTCGTGCATCACGCGCGACCGTCGATCGACGTCGCGTTCGAGTCGGCGGCGCGCGCGTACGGGGCGCGCTTGCTCGCGATCCTCCTCACCGGCGCGAGCGCAGACGGCGCGGAGGGGCTCGCGTTCGCGCGGTCCGCGGGCGCGACGACGTTCGTGCAGGAACCGTCCGGCGCCGAGAGTCCCATCGCGCCGCAGGCCGCGCTCGAGCGCGACGGTGCGCACCGCGTCCTCGACCTCGAGGGGATGGCCGACGCGATCATGGCGTGGAGTGCGCGGCTACGATTTTGAGACACGTCCGCGGATGAAACATCACTTCAGTGAGCCGATCCGGGTGCCGATGGGTACCAAAGGTCTGCTTACGCCATGCATCCTCTACGACTGGCGTGTCTCGTCCTCGTGGCGAGCACCGCGTGCAACCCAGGACGTATCCTCGACGCGGCTTCGGCCGACTCGACGGGACCGTCCGCGTCCAACGCTCCGACGACGAACGGACCCGGCGGTTCGCCCGGTGCGACCGGCGGCGGGGGACCGACTGTCTCTTTCGGGGGCAGTGCGCCGACGTGTTCGGCGGAAGATGTCCGCGCCACTTCCGCGCCGCTGCGTCGCCTGACCCCGACCGAGTACGCCAACACGCTGCGCGATCTGTTCGCGGGCGTGACGCTCCCTTCGCTCGCGCTCATCGGCGACGGCGCGCCGAGTCGCTTCGACAACGACTCGGACAAGCAGGTCGTCTCCGCGCTCCACGTCGAGCGGTTCCGCGACGCCTCGCGCGACGTCGCGCGCGTGGTGGCGACGGATCGCCGGTGGCTCCCGTGCGACCCGGACGTCGACGAGCTGTGCGGCGCGCAGATCGTCGCGGACCTCACGCGGCGCGCCTTCCGTCGGCCGCTCCCCAACGAGGAGCTCGATCGCTACACCACGTTCTTCCAGAACGCGCGCGGTGTGTTCGGCTTCGACGACGCGCTCCGGATGCTGGTCGAGGTCACGCTGGAGTCCACGCGCTTCCTCTACCGACCCGAGGTCTCGCCGCTCGACGACTACGCCGTCGCGAGTCGGCTCTCGTACTTCCTCTGGGAGTCGATGCCCGACGACGCGCTCTTCGCCGCCGCGGGCCGCGGCGAGTTGCGCACGATCGAGCAGGTCTCCGCGCAGGCCTCGCGGCTGCTCTCGGATCCGCGCGCGCGTCGGACCGTCGCGCGCTTCCACCGCCAGTGGCTCCGCCTCGAGCGCCTCGACGGGCTCACGCTCGCCGACTCGCACTTCCCGGGCTTCGACGACACGGTCCGCGCCGCGCTCGCCGCTTCGACGGAGCGCTTCCTCGAGTACGCGTTCTGGGAGGACGGTCGCTTCTCGGAGCTCATGACGAGCACGGTCGGGTTCGTGAACGACGACGTCGCCTCCGTGTTCGGCGTCTCGGCACCCGGCTCGGACACGCTGGTGCGCGTGGGGCTCGACGCGTCGCAGCGCGCCGGCCTCCTCACGCAACCTGGCTTGCTCGCGTCCACGTCGCACCCGATCACGCACTCGCCGATCCTCCGCGGCGTCTTCGTCCTCGACGACATCCTGTGCGCGCCGCCGCCGAGCGTCCCCGCGAACGTCACTCCGGTGATCCCGGAGGGCGGCGGCGAGGGCTCCGAGAACCTCACCACCCGTGAGCGCGTCGAACGGCTGCACGGGACGGCGGGCTGCGAAGGCTGCCACAGCCGCATCGACGGCGTGGGCTTCGCGTTCGAGAGCTACGACGCGCTCGGCCGCTTCCGCACCGAGGAGAACGGCCGCCCGGTCGACGACACGGGCCTCCTCATCGGGACGCGCGACGTCGACGGCGAAGTCGCCGGCGCGGTGGACCTCGCGCGACAGCTCGCCGAGAGCAAACAAGCGCAGGCGTGCTACGCCGCGCAGTGGTTCCGGTTCGCGCTGGGCCGCATGGAGACCCAGAGCGACGTCTGTCAGATCGAGGCCCTCGTCGACGCGCTCGACGCGAGCGACGGCGCCATCGAAGCGA
>JAUHYN010000061.1 GCA_030426505.1 bacterium
AAGTCCACGATTCGCCGCGGCACGCGCGACGCCCGCTTTCCGATGCAGCGCACGTGCGTGCTCGAACTGTTGTGCCGCGACGACCCGCCCACGAACGAGGCGGCGTTCGGCTTCGACCCTCGCGCGGTCGGCGGCGAAGTCTTCGAGATCGCCGCGCTCGACGCCTACCGTGACTCCGACCAGCCGCTGTGGGCGGTGCAGCGCAGGATCGTCCAGGCGCTCACGCGGGGCGATCGGAAGCCCCGGCGCGCGCCGCGGGAGGAGCCGATGCGGCCGATCGAAGACGACGGCAAGGGCCGCGTCGAGCGCTGACGCGGAGCGCGCTTTGTGGTCGACTCCGCGGCCATGAAGATCGTCAAGAAGCTCCTCATCGCGATCGTCGTCCTCGCGCTCCTGCTCGTGGGGATCGGGTTCTTGCTCCCGCAGAAGTACGGCGTCGAGCGGAGCCTCGCGATCTCGGCGCCGCCGGAGACGGTGTTCGATCACGTGAACCACCTCCAGAAGAACGAGGCGTGGTCGCCGTGGGCCGCCTCCGACCCGACGATCAAGACGACCTACTCGAGCTCCGTCGCGCAGGGCGTGGGCGCCTGGTACTCATGGACCAGCGAGAACTCGGGCGACGGCAAACTCACCATCGAAGTCAGCGATCGCCCGAAGCGCATCGTGAACAACCTCGACTTCATGGAGAGCGGCTCGGGGAAGGGCTACTGGACCTTCGAGGCCACGAACGACGGCACGATCGTCACGTGGCGCATGGAGGGCGACGCCGGCAACGATCCCATCGCGCGCTGGTTCGGCGTGTTCATGGACGGGTTCGTCGGCCCGCACTTCGACGATGGGTTGGCGCGGTTGAAGAAGGTCAGCGAGGGCTGAGTTTCGCGACGTACACCGTCGTATCGTAGGTGATCGTGACCTCGCCCGCCTCCGCGTGTTCCTCGAACATCGCGTCGATCCCCGCGAGCATCTCTTCGTAGCGCGGGGCGTCCGCCTTCGGGATGTACGAGCAGGAGAGGATGCGTTGGCGGAGGCCTTCGCGATCGAGGCGCTGGTGGTTCTCGAACAGGGCCGGTTCGGGCGGCGGGCCGCCGAACACCACGGTCATCGCTTCGTTCGATTGGTAGGTCGACTTCACCGCGAGGTAGTCCGAGCCCCACGCGACGAGGAACGCCTCGTAGGCGCGGAGGAACGCGGTGTCGTCGAGGCGGCGCTCGTTCCAGAACAGCGCGACGTGGCCGCCGGGGCGGAGGATGCGTCGGATCTCGGCGGCGGTGGGCTCCGGATCGAACCAGTGGAACGCTTGCGCCGCGACGACGAGCGCGACCGAATCGTCCTCGAGCGTGGTCGCTTCGGCGCGGCCTTCGACCACGCGCGCGCGATCGCCGAACCGTTGGCGAGCGAGCGCGAGCATCGACGCGTTCGGTTCGACGAGCACCGCGCGGTGGCCGGCTTCGACGAAGCGGATCGTCGACAGGCCGGTGCCCGCGCCGAGGTCGACGACCACGTCGTCGGGCCCGAGCGCGGCGACCGCGCGCACGTGATCGATCGCGGCGTCCGGGTAGCGCGGGCGCGCGCGATCGTAGTCGTCGGCGCGGTCGGAGAAGCGTGCGGTGACGTCGGCCATCGGTTCGGACGATGCGCGATAGGATCGGTCAGGTCGAGTGGCGTCAGGTTTCGTCGAGGCGCCCCGGCCACGGCAGCGTCATCGCCGACCCGTGCGGCGTCGCGCGCCACTGGCCTCGCGCCCGCCGGAGGACCTCGAGCGCGTCCGCGAGCATCTCCACCGTCACCCACGCCGGCAGCCGCTCGCCCTGGGCCGCGGCGCTCGTGGCGAGGCGCGAAAAGATCGCGTCGGCGTCGACGCTCGCCTTCACCGCGGACTGCACCTGCGCGACGACCTGCTCGATCGTCGCCATCCCGTCGAACACGGTCTCGCGATCGCCCATCACCGCGAGCGTCGCGCCCGCGGCGAGCCGGCCGTAGAAGCCGTCTTCCCGCCGGCCCGCCGACTCGACCGCGTAGTGGACGAGGTCGTGCAGGAGGTAGCTGCGCGTCTCGCAGCGGACCGATTCGTCGCGGATCGACAGCACGTGGGTGGCGTCGTCCACGCGGTGGAACACGATCTCCATCCGCGGATCACTCACGGCGCGAGGGCGCGCATCGTCTCCAGATCCAACAGCTCGTATCGCGCCGCGCCACCGTACCCCATGCCACCGTCCACGAACACGATCGCCGCTTCTTCCGCGCCGACCGACTTCACCGTTCCGCGTTCGTACGTCCCGTCCGGGATCCGCAACACACGCAGCGGTCCGTCGATCGCCTCACCGTCCACGCCGAGCAACGCGCGGCACTTGCGGTCGCGGATGTGCCCGACGATCTGGAGGACGCCGCGCGGGAGCTCCATCGGATCGAAGCGCCGACGGAAGGGGCCGTCGAACCAGCGACGGTCGGCGTCGGGCCACGCGGGGCGGTGGTAGAGGACGCCGCCGCCTTCGCCGTCGCGCGCGTTGCCGGGGTGGTGCAGGCCGTCGATCACGAAGGGGCCGCCCGTCCACGCGTCGACCGCGGCGTCGAGCGCGCCGTTCAACCAAGCCGCGATCGACTCGGCGTCGTCGCCCTCCACGTCGTTGCGCGTGACGCCGGCGTGGACGACGAGCCGATCGCCGACGGCGCGCGCGAGTCGCATCCTCCGCGACCGCAACAGCCGCGTGACCAACTCGCGCTGCCGCACCTCGAACGACGAGAAGTCCCGCGCCGCGATCTCCGCGCTCGGGAGCGTGGGATACGCCGCGAGGAGCGCGGCCTCGGCTTCGGGATCGCCCGACCGGTACACGCGCACGGCGCGCTCCTGGAGCACCCGGAAGCCGACGTCGTCGAACCCCGCGAGCTCGCCGACCCGGCCGAGGTCGTGGTTGCCCGCGATGATCGTGACCTGCGCGGCGTCGTGCGCGGCGAGCCAGGACAGGAGCGCGGTGCCGTCCCGCGCCGCGTCGCGCGCGCGTTCGACGCCGCCGTAGTCGAAGTGATCACCGACCGAAGTCAGGTGGACGTCGGCCGCGAGCGTGCCGTCGGCCGCGAGGAGGCCGTGACGGTCCAAGATCTCGAAGAACGTCTTCAGGGGCGCCTGCGGGTCGCCGATGACGACGTCACGCCGCACCGTGTCACGCGGTGCGTCGAAGGGCGCGCCCGACCCTGCGGCGTCCTCGGCGCGTTCCATCGCGGTGACGACCCTGTCCGACACGTCGTCGACACTACACCCAGAACGCGACTCGACGTATCCTCGCGCGAATGCTCGACCCTCGCGACATGCTCAACACCGCCTACAAGTACTTCCGGGGCCACCCCGAAGAGGTCGCGCGCCTCGTGAAGAGCAGCTTCGGGTTGCGCTTCGGCGTCCCGCTCGCGGCGTTCCGCTGGATGATCGAACAGGTCGTCAACGACATCGACGGCCTCGACCCGCAGATCGAAGCCGTCCCGCCCGGCATCAAGCTCGGCGCGACGCTCGAGCGCATGGAGACGCGCATCCGCGTGTCGATGATCCTCTACGTCACGCGCGTGCAGATCTCTTCCGACCAAGCGCGCGTCCACCTCCGCTTCGAAGACGTCTCGCTCCGCGTGCTCAGCGAGAAGAAGACGCTCGTCTCCGCGTTGATCAACTCCGGCGCGCTCGACATCGGACAGATCGGCAACCTCGTCCGCGAGCTGCCGCAGCGCCCGCCGGTGATCGTCGAGGCGAGCAACGATCGGATCGTGATCGATCTGATGCAGTCGCCGCGCTTCTCCGACAACAACATCGTGCGCCACTTCGCGGGGCTGATGTCGTCGCTGATCACGGTGCATGGCGTGCAGACCGAGACCGAGCACCTCGACGTCGTGTTCCGCGCGCTCCCGCGCGGCGGCGGCGCGGCGGTCGACGCGATCGAGAACCACTTCGTCGGCCCGGGCCTGCGCCGCGTGCGTTCGCTGCTCGGGCGCGATCAACGCCAGCTCGCCGAATCGATCTTCTGAGCATGGCGTTCGTCGACCTCCGCCAGAACAAGCTGGTCCTCAAGGTCGTGCTCGCGGGCCCGCCCGCGGTCGGCAAGACCGAGCGCCTCGAACAGATCGGCGAGGTCGGGAAGCTCCACCACTTCGGCTCCTCGCTCACCGGACCCACCGCAATGGCGACGCTCCCGCTCACCGCGGAGCGCGACGGTCGCCCGGTGGAGATCGAAGTCTACGAGTGGCACGGACCGGAAAAGGCCGACGTGCGCGCGAAGGGGATCTTTGTCGGCGTGGACGGCATCGTGTACGTGGCGGACGCGCGCGAGGATCGCTACGTCGACTCCGTGCGGCAGTTCGAGTTCCTCGTGAAGCAGGCCGGCAAGTCGAAGGTCGCGCGCCTCCCCGGGCTGCTCGTCCTCGGCATGAAGGACGAGGGCGTGCTGCGCCTCGGCTCGCTCGAGAAGAAGCTGATGGGCCCGACCTGGAGCGATCGGATCGAGACCGACTTCGACGACGCGGCGCCGTTCATCGAGGCGATGCGGGTGTTCGGCGAAGTGATGATGGCGCGGGCGCTCTGACCCGCGCCATTCATCAGTCGCTCAAGCGCTCGCGTTGGTCTGCGGGAAGCGGAACTCGAAGGTCGTCCCGCGGTCGAGCTCGGTGCGGACGCGGATCGTCCCGCCGAGGGCTTCGGTGGCGTCGCGCAGCGCGCTCATCCCGACGCCGCGCCCCGACGTGCTCGTGGCGGCGGTCCGGGTGGACAGGCCGTCGGCGAACAGCGCCATTTCGAGGTCCCGCGTGGTGTCGTGCGGGACGCCGAGCTGGTCGGCGCGGAGGGCGACTCGGCTCCAGTCGATACCGTGTCCGTCGTCGCGGAGCGTCATCACGAGCTCGTTGTTCGTGCGCCGCGCGTCGAACCAGAGCTGTCCGCGCTCCGGCTTGCCCTTGCTCTCCCGCTCCGAGTCGTCCTCGATACCGTGGTCGACCGCGTTGCGCACGGCGTGGACGAACGCCGACCAGAACGAACGCCACGTCTCCGGATCCAGTCGCAGGTCTTCGCCTTCGACGTGGATGTCGACGGTGCGCTTCCCGAGGCGACGCGAGAGCGCTTTGGCCTGCTCCGCGACGCGGTTGAAGCGCAGCGAGATCGGCTCCTGCTGCCAACCGGACAACAGCACCGACAGCTCGTCCGCCGAGGCGCCATGTCGCGCCCGAGAGAGCGCGAATAGGTAGTCGTTCTCCGAGATCTGCAGGACACGTTGCGAACGGTCGCCGTGGAGCATCTCCACCTTCTGGGCGACGGCGTTCCACACATCCTTCAGGGCGCGGCGATCGTCGGGCTCCAGCCCTCGGCTCTCATCCTCCATGCGCGTCTCGATCTCGTGGCAGACCTCCGCCACGCTCTGGAGTTCGAAGACGCCGCTGTTCCCCTTGAGCGTGTGAATGAGGCGCTTGTCGATGACGAGGTCGTTGTCGTCCTCGATGACCGAGCGCACCAGCTCCGACGCTTCGGCGAAGAACTCGAGGAAGCCCGAGCGATCGACGGACATCCGCTCGAAGATCCGAAGGAGCTCGCGCTGTTCGCGCTCCATCCGCTCGCGTTCGACCTGCGCCGTCACATCGGTGAGTACGACGAGGAGGCCGCTGAGCTGATCTTCGTCCGAGATGGGCGTGTAGCCGAACGACAGGGTCCGCGTGCCGAGCGACATCCGCTTCGGCATCTGGTCCACCACGACCTCGATCGGGAGGATGTCGTCCTGAATCTGGTCGATGCCCATCTCCAGGAGCATCGACGCGTGCTCGTCGGCGGGCGCGACGTAGTCCTGCAGCAGCATGCCTTCGCCGGGTTCGCCGAGCCAACGGTCCACGATGGCGGAGCGCTCCGCCGCCATGACCCCCTGGGGATCGATGGTGATGAAGCCTTGTTCCACGTTGTCGAGTACCAACCGCATCCCTCGGTTACGCGCGTCGAGCGCCTTCGTGCGGTCCTCCACCTTCTGTTCGAGGGTCGCCGCGTACTCCGCGAGCTGCGCGTCGCGCTCCGCGACGGCGCTGGTGAAGCGGTTCACCACGAGCGTCCCGAGCACCAACGCCAGAAGACCGGCGAGCCCGGTGGCCAACCGCATGCGGAGCAACAGCTCCTGCGCCGCGACGAGGCGCCGCGTGCTCATTACGAGCGCGAGCTTTCCGACCTCGGCGCCTTCGATCACGGCGGGCGACCACGCGATGAGGACGTCGAGGCCCTCGCGGACGCTGCCCGGCTTGCCCTCGAAGAGCCCCGCGACTTCGCCGGTCACGGCGCCGTGCTGCGCGATGACGTTGTCCTCGGCGTCGACGGCGACGATCGCCACTACGTCCTCGGACTGTACGTAGTCGTCGAAGGCCTTGCGGACTTCGTTGGCGTCCGCGACGGCGATTCCGAGGTCGGCCGCGGTCGCGAGCTCCTTGGCGCCGCGCGCCACGATCCACTCGAGGTCCTTCTCGGCCGCGGGACCGAAGTTCGCGAAGATGCCGTCGACGAGGACGAACACTGCGGTCGTGAACACGACGACGGCGACGGCGAGGGCGGCGAGCACGATTCGTCGGAGCCGTGGGATCGAGATCCCTTCGGTTCCTTGCTTCGTGGCGGTGGGGTCTTGGTTGGCGGTCATGGTCGAAGGGTCTCCGTGGGGCGGGTGGGGGCGATGAAGCGATGGGGCGACGGGGGCGAAGCGGCTAGAGCGGGTAGCCCGGGTCGCCGGGCTTCTTGCCGTCGATCTTCAGCACCTTCACGCCGGCGCCGACTTCACTCGCGCGCACGTAGGCGATCGCACCGTCGAGGCGGGGTAGGAGGCGGAGCAGGAGCTTCGCGTTCGGGATCGCGCGGGGCGGCTTGCCCTTGCCGCGGATGCGCTGGTCGACCCAGAACTTCGCGACCTCGTCCGCGTCGAGCTTCAGCACCTTGCGGTCGAAGGCCTCGCGGACGTTGGTCCCCGGCTTCTGGTTGAGCGGCATGAAGCGATTGCCTCCGCCGGTCTCCGTGGGCTCGCTGAGAAAGACACGTCGAAGCTGCGAGACCGAGATCTCGTCGATCGGGACGTTGGCATTGACCACCACCGCGATGGCTCCGTCGTCATTGGCGAGGGCGACGCCCTCGCCGACGACGGCGCCGGCGATCGCGGCTCCAAGGGTCAGAGCACTGAGAAATCGATAGACGCGCATCGTCATCACCTAGAACGCCCAGGAGAGCTGCGACGAGGCGACGATCAGATCGTCGGCCGCGACCGTGCCGGGAATGGCGTTGAAGAACTTGGCCTGTGCGACGGAGCCCTTGAGGACGACGTTCGGCGTGACCCGAACGTTGAGGCCGAGCTCGCTCACGAGGATGTCGCGGGCGCCACCGATGCCGTCGTTGTGTCCCGTGTTGTAGTACTGGACGACCGCGTAGGGGCGGAGGTTGAACCACGGGAGCTCGTACGCCACGAGGCCGTACGTGCCGAAGCGACGGTTGTCGGCCTGGCCGTTGGGCCGCGCGTCGTCGTTCCACGCGCGGTCGTGCATCGCGGCTTCGCCCTGCACGTGGAAGCGGCCGTACGTGTACTGCACGTCGGCGGCGTACGCGACCTCGTCGTACTGCTCGTAGACGAACGCCGTCGGGTAGACCGAACCACTCGTGGGATCGAACTGGTTGCGGCGATCGGTCGCCTTACCATAGTAGCCCGAGAACCCGGCCTTGACGGCGCCCACCCAGCGGCCTTCCATCCAGACGCGGCCGCCGACCGCCTTGTTGCTGTCGAAGTCGCCGTACTGCTCGATGGGGCCGCGGCCGTTCGACAGCGTGAGGTGGTAGCCGAACGTGGCGTCGCCCGCACCGAAGTTGCCGAACACCTCGAGGCCGGTCTGCGCCTCGGGGAAGAAGCCTTCACCGATGACGTAGGGGCGCGACGCGCTGATGATCACCGGGGAGCCGTGGTCGACGTTCCAGATGCCCCAGGGGGTCAGGAAGCGACCGACGCGGGCCCTCAGGAGGCTGTGCGCGGTATACTGAATGTAGACGCGCTCGAGCTCGATGCCGCCGAAGTCGATCGGACGGTTGGCGTCGGCATAGTCCATCGCCGGGGCCTGACGCGGGTTCACCGTGGGGTCGAGCAGGCCGGGCGTCGTGGGATCGTCGTTGCCGGTCGGCGTGAACAGGAACCGCACCTCGATGAGCGACGTGAAGTTGTTCGTCAGATCGGCGTCCATGTAGAGGTTGAGGTTGCCGATGTAGAACGCCGTGTTGCCGTTGAGGGCGAACTCCTGCGCGTCGTTCCCGAGGACGTACTTCTGCGCCGAGAAGTCGGAGAATCCGTAGAACCGGAGGCTCGGCCCCTGGTCGGCGCTGACGTCGGCTTCGGAGGACAGCGACGCGAGCATCGCCTCCTCTTCGGCGGAGAGGGCGGCTTCTTCGTCGGCCGACATGGCCTCCGCTTCGACCGACGCTTCGTCGTTCATCGCCGCGCCGGCGTCGTCCTGCGCGAGTGAGAGATCGGGCGTCGCGAACACGGCGACGCCGAAGAGGATCGTGAGGTACTTCGAAGGATTCACGGGCAGCCTCCGGCCATGCAAAGGGTGAAACCGGACTGGCCGGTGAAGGCGCTCAGGTCGCAGCAGTCGCGGCTCGGTGAGCAGTCGTCGTCGGTCACGCAGGCGGCCACGTGGCACGTGCCGCTCGCGCAGATGGGAGCCTCGGCGGAGCACGCCGGGTCGGGGCCCTGGCCGGAGCACACGGCGCCCTCGCCGACCGGCGGGCGCCGGCAGAACGCGGTCGCTTCGCTCGCGTCACACGCGTAGTCCGCGTCGACGTTGCACTCGTCGCTCGACGCGCAGCCCGTGCTCGTGCAGTAGCCGTCGGGGAGTCGGCAGTAGGTGTTGTCGCCCACCGCGCAGTCGGCGTCGGACGCGCAGCTCGCACCGAGGTTGCTCTCGACGCAGCCGTTCGCCCCACGGACGAATCCCGCGACGCACTTGCACTCGTTCCCGACGGCTTCTTCGTTGGTGCCGCAGGCTTCGCAGCCCGCACGCGGCGGCTCGGCCGTGGGGTTGGTGGGGACCAGGATGCTGATGTCGCGGACCACGGGGACGTGGTTGTCCGCGCAGACACAAGTACTCGTCGCCTCGGAGATCATCTCCCCGGGGCCGCAAAGATCGTTGGCGTCGTAGAGGCACCCCGCCAACAAACAGAGGCTGAGCGCAGCCATGCTGTTCGGTTTCGTCATCGTTGACCTTTCTCGTGGGGCCCGACTCGAGAGGCGCGGGCGACCGGCACGTACGAACCTCGGCTCGCGATGAGTGCAGTCGGACGCTCCGGGCTCGGTTCGATCCGCGAACGCAAAAGACGTTTCGAAACGAGCCCCGACCCCGGGGGCTCCCGCCCCCAGATGGCGCGCGGGGACAGGCCCTGCGTCAGGGGCGCGAGGTCGTAGCGGGCCAACTTCAACCGCGCACCGCGGCCCGGTAGAGTCGCATTCGATGCGTCGTTCGCTGCTCCTCGCTCCCGCGCTCGTCTTCGCCGCTTGTACCGGCGACACGACCATCGACGAGACCACCACCATCCTCGGCCACGTCTTCGACGCGGAGACGATGGAGGACCTCGCCGACGCGCGCGTCACCGCGACGCCGCGGCTCGGCACCGTCACCACCGACGGCGAAGGGAACTTCGCGTTCGAGGGCGCGCGCTTCGCGACGCTCTATCAACTCCGCATCGAGCGACAGGGCTACCAAGACGCGACCGTCAACGTGACACCGACCGTGCGCGACGAGGACCCGATCGAGATCTCGATGTCCGTCGTCGTCGCGTGTACGCCGGGCGCGCGTTCGTGCGTCGTCGGATCCGAGGTCGAGGGCATCCAGACGTGCAGCGATCGTGGCAACGAACTCCTCGTCACCGAGTGCCCCGCCGAGCAAGTCTGCGACCAGGCCACCGTCGCGTGCCGCGCCGCGCACACGCTCACGCTCGACGCGCCGACCGGCGGCGTCATCACCTCACAACCGTCCGGCCTCAACTGCGGCGTGAGCTGTGAGAAGGCGTTCGTCGAAGGCACGACCGTCACCCTCCGCGCGAACGCGATCGGCGCCGCGACGTTCACCGGGTGGACCGGCGACTGCTCCGGCCTCGAGCCGACCTGCGAACTCACGATGAACGGACCGCACACCGCGGGCGCCGCGTTCGACGACTTCTCACTCACCGTCGAGCGCCGCGGCGGCGGGCAGGGCGCCGTCACTTCGCAGCCGATGGGGATCGACTGCGGCAGCACGTGTACCTCCAACTTCGACGAGGGCACGATGGTCACGCTCACCGCGACCCCGAACGCGCCGTCCGTCTTCAACGGCTGGGGCGCGGACTGCGCGGGCGCCGCGCCGACCTGCACCGTGACGATCGACGGCAGCAAACGCGCCGTCGCGCGCTTCGCGATCCCGCAGTTCCCGCTCACGGTCACGCCCGCCGGGACCGGCGCGGGCGTCATCACCTCCGAGCCCTCCGGCATCGACTGTGGCTCCGAGTGCGCCGCCGACTTCGACATCGACACGATGGTCACGCTCACCGCCGAGCCGGCGAACGGCTCCACCTTCGAGGGCTTCGCGGGCGCCTGCACCGGCATGACCTGCACCGTCACGATGGACCAGGCGCGCGACGTCACCGCGACGTTCGACGGCATCTCCTATCCGCTCGCCGTCACCGTCGGCGGCACCGGCGGCGGCGTGGTCACCTCGATGCCGGGCGGCATCGACTGCGGCGCGACCTGCACCGCGTCCTACGGGCCGGGCACCGCGATCACGCTCACCGCGAACCCGGCGGGCAACAGCGCGTTCGGCGGTTGGTCGGACGCGTGCGCGGCGGCCGGGACGAACCTCACGTGCGACGTCACGATGGACATGGCGCTCACGGTCGGCGCGCAGTTCGACGTCGTCGCCGAGGCGCTCACGGTGGCCGTCACGGGCAACGGTCGGATCACTTCGACGCCGGTCGGCATCGACTGCCCCGGCGACTGCGACGAAGCGTTCCCGACGGGGACGATGGTCACGCTCCTCGCCGCCCCGAACGCGGGCAGTGGCTTCGCGGCGTGGCAGGGCGCGTGCGCGGGGAGCGGCGCGAGCTGCATGGTCACCGTCAACGCCGGCACGACCGCGACTGCCGAGTTCCTCCCGCTCACACAGCTCCCGCTCGCCGCCGACGGCGCCTGCACCGCGCTCTATCGCTTCAACGGCGCGCAGCCCTACGCGTCCGCGTGTGGCGCGGGGGGCCCGGCGTCGATCGTCGGGACGTACACGCCGGTCGCGTCGCGCAACGCGTACCTCGTCGACGCGCTCGACGCCGGCGGTGCGACCGAGGAGGCCTGGATCGACACCGTCTCCGCCGCGCCCGCGCCGCCCGACGCGACGATCGAACTCACGGTCCGCAAGGACGGCCCCGCCTTCGAGGGGCGCGGCCGCGGGACGCTCTTCAGCGACTTCGACACGACCGACCCGAACCGCGTCGGCTTCTCCATGGTCGTGGCCAACGACGGTATGCTGATCGCGCAGACTCGGAACGCCGCCGGGCAGACGACCACCGCGAGCTCGGCGGTGGGTCGACTCACGAACGGGGTGTGGTATCACGTCAGCGCCACGATCAGTGGCTCGGGAGGGCTCGGGTTGTTCGTCGATGGAACAGAGGTCGCGCGCGCGAATGGCGCACCGAACTGGACGGCGTCCTCTTCGACCGCGTGGGTCGGCGCAGCGCGCGAAGGCGCGGGCGCGATCAATCGACTCGACGGCGCGGTCGACGAGGTCCGAGTGAGCAACGTTGTTCGGTACTGACGTACGCACACGTCCGGCGGCGGTGCGTTCGTGACCAGCGACCTCATCGGCAAGGGCGCGACCGCCGCCATCCACGCCATCCGAGACGCCTCCCTGCGCGAACGTGTCGTGCGCGCCGTCGTGATCTGCGACGACGCGCTCGAGACCGTCGACGCCCTCGATCTCACGCCCTACGAGTTCGTCGACGAGGGCGTCCCGGACCTCTCCGTCTGGGAGGCGCTCGCGCCCGACGTCCGCAACATCCTCGTCGCGGTCCGCAAGGCCAGCGAGGACCTCGCGGTGTTGTTCCCGCCCTCCGAGACCCCGGTCCCGGACGAGACGATCGAGCTCGAGTTCGCGCTCGACGACGACGTCCTCCCCGAACCGATCCGCGACACGCGCGACCTCGATCTCGACGCGCTCGTCGAGGCGCCGGCCGAGGAGATCGGCGCGTCGATCGCGGTGCTCGCGTCGATGCTCAAACGCGACATCATCCAGTTCGGCGCGCGCCTCAGGAACCCGCGCGTCACCGCGGATCGGTGGTTCCTCCTCGGCGAGCTCCAGGAGATGCGGACGAAGTGTTCGCAGTGCATCGAGGCGATCGTCGCGTCGATGATGTCGACCTTCACCGACGCCGACCTCGCGGAGGTCCTGCCGCGCTACGCCTCCGCGACGAAGCGCGCGGTCGCGCTGCGCACGCTTGTGGTCGATCTGTCGTTCGACGTGAATCGCCTCAACACCGCGCTCGCGGGGAGTGGCGTCGCGCAGGCCGCCGCGATCCGCACGGCGCTCGCGATGCGCCTCAATGAGTTCGCCGAGACCGACGGCTACCGAGAGCTGCGGCCCCAGGACAAGCGCCTCCTGATCGACTTCCGGCAGAAGCTCGCCGCGTACCAGGACCTCGCGTCGGAGCGGATGCAGCTCGTCCGCGACGCGGAGGGGTTGTCGAAGTTCCTCGAGGTCATGCGCGCGATCAACCAGCGCGAAGTGTTGATCGAGAGCGACCGACGCGCGCTGCAGACGATCCGGATGCTCCTCGAGTCGGAGGTCGACGTCGAAGACGTGATGGAGCACCTCGAGACCGTCTACGGGCGGTGGCCGCCGCTCGACGACTTCGTCCGCCTCGGGCGAAAGGGCCGCTTCCCGCCGCCCGAGGACGTGCTGCCGAGCGTCATGGAGGCGCAGGAGAGCCTGCGCGAGTGACGCGCCCCGCGGTTGCCCCCGAAAGCGCCGTGTGCCACGACGAGGACCGATGGATTTTCAGCTCGACGATATCCAGACGCAGATCCGTGACATGACGCAGGACTTCGCGGCGAAGGAGATCCGCCCCGTCGCGAGCGCGCTCGACGAGGAGTCGCGCTACCCCGAAGAGCTCGTGAAGCGCCTCGCCGAACTCGGCCTCATGGGCATGATGGTGCCCGAGGAGTGGGGCGGCACGGGTGTCGACGCCGTGAGCTACGCGATCGCGATCGAGAACATCTCGTGGGGGTGCGCGAGCACCGGCGTGATCATGAGCGTGAACAACTCGCTGTACTGCGACCCGGTCGAGAAGTTCGCGACGGACGAACAGAAGAAGAGGCACCTCGCGCCGTTCGCGTCCGGAGCCAAGCTCGGGTGCTTCGGCCTCACCGAGCCGATGAGCGGCTCCGACGCGCAGCACATGAACACGCGGGCGGAGAAGAAGGGCGACAAGTACATCCTCCGCGGTCAGAAGAACTTCATCACGAACGGCCCGCAGGCCGACGCGATCGTGGTGTTCGCCGCGACGGATCCCTCGAAGGGCTCACGCGGGACGACCGCGTTCGTCGTGGGCCGCGACGCGAAGGGCTACGTGATCGAGCCGAAGGACAAGAAGCTCGGCATCCGCGGTTCGCACTCCTGCACCATCACCTTCGACGAGTGTGAAGTCTCGGAAGCAGACCGGCTCGGTGACGAGGGGCAGGGCTTCAAGATCGCGATGGGGACGCTCGACGGCGGCCGCATCGGCATCGCGGCGCAGGCGCTCGGCATCGCGCGCGCGGCGTACGAAGCGGCGCGCGACTGGTCGTTGGAGCGCAAGGCGTTCGGCGTGCCGATCTCCCAGCACCAGGCGATCCAGTTCAAGCTCGCCGACATGGCCACGCAGATCGACGCCGCCCGAATGCTCACGTGGCGCGCTGCGTACCTGAAGGACAAGGGCGTGCGGCATTCGCGTGAGTCGGCGATGGCGAAGCTGTACGCGAGCGAGGTCGCGATGCGCGTGACGACGGAGGCGATCCAGATCTTCGGCGGGTACGGGTACGTGACGGAGTACCCGGTGGAGCGGCACTTCCGCGACGCGAAGATCTGCGAGATCTACGAGGGGACCTCGGAGATCCAGCGGATCGTGATCGCGGCGAACCTGCTGAAGAGCGGACCGTTCGGCGCGCTGGGGTACTGAGCGCCGCCGAGTGCGTGCGCGGCCCGGATCGCGCGCGCCGCGAAGCGTGCGATGATGCCTCCGTGCGGTTCCTCCTCGCGGTGATCCTCGCGCTCGTGGCGTGCCGACCGGCGTCGTCACCGCGGCACCCTTCGCTCGCGAAGGGGATCGCCGCGCTGGAGCGCATCACCGCGGAGACGCTCGACCACGACTTCGGCCACCCGGACTTCGAGGAGGCGGCGCGTCACTTCGAAGCTGTCCCAGCGTCGTCGCCGGACCACGCGACCGCGGTCGAGCTCCTCGAACGGATCCGCGCCGGACGCGAGCGCTACGAAGCGCGCGTCGCCGAGGCCCGCCGCGCCGCCGCCGAACAGGAGGCCGAGCGGCTCCGCGAGGAGGCGCAGCGCGTCGAACGCACCGTCGAGCTCGCCCAGGAAGAGCGCGCCGCGTTCGAACTCCGCGAAGCCGACGCGAAGGTCGCCGCCGAGCGCGAGGAGGCCGAGCGTCAGGCCCGCCTCGCCCGCGCCCGCGAAGAGGGGGACCGCCTCGTCGAGGCCCGCGAGCGCCGCGCCGCCGAGCGCGCGGAGGTCGCCGAACGCGAACGCGCGCGCGAAGCCGCGCTCGCCGAACGCGCGGCCCGCTGCGAGGCGGCGCGCCGCGACTGCCGCGAGAAGTGCGCGTGGGTCACGGACGCGTTCGGGAAGACCGGGGGACTGGGATCGCCGGTGTCGATGCGGTGCCTCGAGCGTTGCCCGAAGTGTACCCCTCTGTCCTCGGGCCAGTAGGACCGCGCACCATCTCATGCTCTGCTCGGTGCCGATGGGCACCGACTTCCGCTCGCTCGCGCTGTTCGGTGCTGCGCTAGAGGACGTACGTAACGTCGTCCTCGAGTGGATGGGCAAGCGCGGTTTCGAACTCGACGACCGACCTTGGCTGCCCTGCGAGGGCAACGACGAGCGGGGTGCATTTCTCCTCGAATCCGAAGGCCGCGTCGTCGTCTGCTTTAGTGAACGGGACGAGGAGCGGCGCCTCGTCGTCGAGCTCGGCGCTCTGCGCGTACCCATTCTCGGCGTCGTCTGTCACGACTCGGACATCTGGGGCTACACGCTCGTC
>JAUHYN010001159.1 GCA_030426505.1 bacterium
GAGCATCGCGACCTCCACCGCCGTCGACAAACGCGACCTCGCGGACGTCGAGGTCTTCCTCGCCGAGCGCATCCAGGAGTCGTGGGGCGTCGAGGCCTCGAACACGCCGCCGATCACCGAGGGCGGACGGCACTTCTTCGTCACGCTGTTGTGGCGCAGCCCCGAGCGCGTCCTGGTGCGCGTCGCCGAGCGCGACGCCGTCCACGTCGAGCGCGAGGTCGCCATCGCGGATCCGGAGTCGGGGCGCGCGATCCTCTGGCTGGCGATCCGCTCTTCGATCGAGCGCGCGCTCGCGTCGATGCCTCCGCCGCCGACCGTCGAAGAGATGGTCGAGGACATGGCCGAGGGCACGAAGGTCCGCGACGAGATCGCGGCCGCCAACGCCGCCGCAGACGCCACGCCCGCGCCGCCCGAAGCCCCCGCGCCGCCCGAAGCCCCTGCGCCGCCGTCGACTCCCGCGGTCCCGGCGCCTACGCGCGTCACCCCGGTCAACGATGGCGACGTGATGGACCCGAAGCTCTACGAGAACTTCGCCACGATGTGGGCGAACCGCGCGCCGCCGTCGCCGGGCGCGATCTCCGCCGCGGTGCTCGCGCGCGGGACGATCGACGGAGGCCTCGGCTTCGGGCCGGCCGCGCAGCTCGAGTACACGTTCAATCGCTGGCTCACCGTCGGCGGCGAGATCGCGTACTACAGCGTGGAGCCGGACTTCGATCTCTCGATCGCGCACGTCCCGCTGACGGCGATGGCGAGCATGCAGCCGGTGCTCGATCTCCCGCTCGAAGTCGGCGCGCGCGCGACGCTCGACTTCCAGGTCGTCCAGGGCGACGAGACCGCCGCGGGCGTACGCGTGTTGACGGGACCGTTCGCTCGCAGCTCGCTGCCGTTCTACGTCGGCGAGTCCGATGGAGCGAGCTTCATCGCCGAACTCAAGGCCGACTTCGCGCTCGTGCGCGGCGCGTACAACCTGAACAACCGGCGCTTCGTGGATCCGCTCGTCTCGATCGGCGCGGCGGTCGGTGTGGAGTATCGATGGCGTTGAAGCCCGAGCAGGTCGTCCGCGACCACGCCGAGGACGTGGCGAAGCAGTTGCGTCGCATCTTCGGCCCGAACGCCGACATCGACGACGTCTTCCAGGCCGTCTTCGTGGAGGTGATTCGTTCGCTCGGGAGCTTCCGCGGGAAGTCGAAGCTCAAGACTTGGATCCACCGCATCACGCTCAACGTCGCGTACCAGGAGATGCGGATGCAGTATCGTGAGCGCGAAGTGCGCTCGCAGGCCGACCTCGATCTCATCGCGTGCGGTGACGACGTCGAGCACGGCTACGCGGCGAACGAGTCGCGCCGCAAGCTCTACAAGGGGCTGTCCACGCTCGACCCGAAGAAGCGCATCGCCGTGATCCTCCACGACATCGAGGGCTACACGCTCAAGGAGGTGGGCGAGGCGGTCGGTCGCCCGTTGCAGACGGTCGCGTCGCAAGTGAAGAGCGGGCGCGCCGAGCTCGCCGCGTGGTTCGAGGCGCAGGAGCGAAACACCGTCCCTTCTTCCCTGACCCGTGAGGTGACGCTATGAGCGAGCGCGCCTGCCGCGGCCCCCGCGCGATGCTCATGGAGTACGCGCTCGACGAGCTCGATCCGCTCAAGCGTCAGCGGGTGGAGTCTCACGTCGAGCGGTGCGAAGCCTGCGCGGCGCTGCTCGCGGAGTACTCCGCGTCGTTCTCCGCGGCGCGCGATTGGGAGCCGGTGATCCCGGCCGCGGATCTCGATCGCATGATCGATCGGCTCCAGCCGTACACGCAGCCGCGCTCGCGTCGCGCGGTGTGGTGGGGCGCGGCGGCGGCCGGCCTCGCGGCGGCAGCGGCGGTCGTGATGTTCGTCGTGGAGCCCGAGGGCGTCGCGCCCGAACCGGCCCCCGAGATCGTCCAGGCGACGCGCAAGATCGAGATCCCGCAGCCGCCGATCGTGCATCGCTCGCAGCCGACGGAACACCTCCGGGTCGTCGCGAGCGAGGACTGGAACGGGCGCGTGCGACAGGAGAGCCCGAAGAAGACGCGCGTCGAAGTCACGCGCGGGTTCGCGGTGATGTCGTTCGAAGGCGGGCGAGGGCGCTCGCTCGAGATCGAGGCGCCCGAGGTCTCGATCGAAGTCGTCGGTACGCGGTTCTACGTGGAGGCGCGCCCCGGCGAGGAGACCGTGGTCGGCGTGGTGAGCGGCAAGGTCCGCGTGCGATCGCACGGCGAGGAGTCGTTGATCGAAGCCGGTCAGGCGCAGGCGTTCGGCGTGGAGGGCGCGAAGGCGGCGCCCGAGTTGGCGTCGACCGAGTTCCACGACGACACGTACCTCGACTACGAGCCCACGCCCGAAGCCGCGCCGCCGGTGGAGCCGAAGCCGGTCGTGAAGCCGAAGCCCAAGCCGAAGGCGCCCGTCGTCGCGCCCGCGCCGAAGCCCGATCCGATGACGTCGCTGTTGAAGGCGCAGACGATGGCCCGCGAGGGCCGTCACGCGGCGGCCGCTGGCGTGTACACGGAGGCGCTCGCGCACGCGACCGGCGAGATGCGTCGCGTGCTGCGCTACGAGCGCGCGCGGCTGTGGGCGTTCGAGCTCGATCGTACGGAAGAAGCGCGGGGTGAGTTGATCGCGCTCGCCAAGGGCTCCGGCGAAGTCGCGGTGCAGTCCGCGCTCACGTTGTGCGAACTCGACCGTACGCAGGCGCCGTGTGTCTCGAAGCAGTGCCTCGAGACGCTCTCCGAGCGCGGGATCGACGAAGCGACGAAGACGCTCGGTCGTTGGGGCCTCGATCGTTTCGAGTGCGGATCATAAAAAGACACCCAGGTCGCAACGAAGGGTCTCGAAAGGCGGAGCGAAAGGCTCCGTGAGGAGACGACCCCGATATGCAGAACCTGACCCTTCGCGCTCTACTCATCCCCTGTTTGCTTAGCCTCCCGCTCGC
>JAUHYN010001160.1 GCA_030426505.1 bacterium
ACTTGTAGCCGCTGCGCCCGCCCTGGACGTAGTGCGGGACGTTCGACATCGACTCGGTGCCGCCCGCCAACACGACGTCGACGTCGCCGGCGCGGATCGCCTGCGCCGCGAGCATCACCGTCCTGAGGCCCGAGCCGCAGACCTTGTTCACGGTCGAGCAGGGCACGGTGTTCGGGAGGCCGGCGCCGAGCGCGACCTGGCGCGCGGGCGCCTGGCCGAGGCCCGCGGGGAGCACGCAGCCGACGAAGACCTCTTCGACTTGCTCCGGGGAGACCCCCGCCTTCTCCAGCGCGGCCTTCGCGGCGATCGAGCCCAGCTTCGGGGCCGTGAGGCTGCTGAGGCTGCCGAGGAAGGAGCCGATGGGCGTGCGCTGCGCGCTGAGGATGACGACGTCTCGCGGGTTCATTGTGCGCCGCAATATCCGAGCGAGCGGGAGCCTTGTCAACGCCGATCGCGCGCGGCTCAGACCACCTGTGTGGACACGAAGACGTAGCGTTCGATGTATTCGAGGATGTCTTCCTGCACGGCCTCGGGGAGCAGCAGGATCACCACCGGCGCGTGGCTCGCGATGATCTCCCAGAAGATGATCGCCTCGAGGTAGCCGTCCTCGATCGCGTCGAGGAGGAGCGACTCGCTCACCTCGAGCTCCTCCTCGTGCGCGCGACGCACGGCGATCGACGCGGCCTGATTGATCAGACACTCGCGGTGCATCTGGAGCCGCAGCGGATCCTCGTCGACCGGCGAGCGCGCGCGACACTCGTCCTCGTACGCCCAACACGCCATGCACGCCGCGAGCGCGAGCCACCTGAGCCCGCGGTCCTTGTCGAAGCGAATCTCCACGCGCTCGTGCGCGACGCGTTGGATCTTCACCGGCGGTTGCAACCTCAGATCGCGCACGCGCAACGCGAGCTTCGCGAGCACCGCCTGCAACCGCTCGAGCACCGCAGCGTTCTCGCGGTTGAGCATGAACGCGCGCGTGAGCATCGCCTTGCTGCGGCCGTACTCGCCGAGTTGGTAGTACGTGTCGCCAAGGAACAGGAGCGCTTGGTAGTCGACCGGGTTGATCGATAGCGCCTTCGCGAACGCGACCTCCGCGCGCCGGTAGTCGCCGAGCTGGTACAGCGAGTTGCCGAGGTACGTGTACGCCTTGAAGTAGCCGGGCTCGAGCTCGATCGCCTTCACGTAGAGCGCGCGCGCGGCCTGGTAGTCGCGCGCTTCGAACGCGGCCGTCCCGGCCTCGAACAGCGCCTCGAGCTCCGGCGTCGGGCGGCTCGACTCGAGGTGCGGTCGACCATCCGGCCGTCGCTTCACCTCGACGAACGGATCCATCGGGCCCGTTTGCTTCGACGGGCGCGACATCAGGTTCGGGACCTCCTGCCGCGACACCGCGAAGTCCGAGACGATCGCGTACTCGATCCCGCTCGCCTCGAGGATCGCGATGATCTGATCCGGCCGGTACAGCCCCGAGGCCTCGTCCGGCGCGATCCCGCCCGCGGGCGCCGGGTCGGCCGGCGGCGTCGCGCGCGCGCAGGCCGCCAGGGCCAACGCACAGACGACTGAAGACCGGCGCCTCACCAAAAATAATCGTAGCACGCGGCGAAAACGGTCGATCCGGGCCCGAACGCGTGCCGCGCCCAGGCGATTTCAGGGGTCCTCGGGGCCCTGGCGCGCAACTCCCGGGCGGGTGCGCCGAGAACCTACACGATGGTCTTCAAGGTCGCCCCCCGCGCGCTGACGTGGTTCGCGGACGCCGTCGATCAGGCGCTCCCCGACCACGCCCGTCTCGGCGACGCGTACGACGTCGCGTCCGGTCGATTCGCGATGCAGACCTGGGCCCGCATGAACCCCCTCGTCGAGCTCGGCGACTCGATGACCGTGCGCCGCGCGCGCGCGCAGGACCTCACCGCTTCCGGCCTCGGCTTCGAGGTGATGATCGCGCACCAGGGCGACGTCTCGAACGCGGTCGTCCACCTCCCCGCCGCGGATCACCCCGCGTGGGAGCGCGGCGCGATGCCCGTCGTGATCGATGCGCACGGATTCTCCGACGCGCCGCGCGCGCACGCGAAGCGCTCCGGTCTCACGGAGGCGGCGGTCGAGTCCGGGGCGATCGCGGTGACACTCGGCGGCAGCCGCAGCACGGAGGGCGCGCCGCTCCTCCTCGTGAGGTCGCACGACGGAATGGACAGCCGCCCCGGCAAAGCGATGAAGGGGACCGACGGCCCCGCGCTGGTCGACTTCGTGCTCTCGAACCTCGAGTCCCAGGTCGCCGCCTACGCGCGGCGCGAAGGTCTCCCCGCGGTCGCGCTCGATCGCGACGACGTGTTGATCGACGGCCTCTCCAACGGCGGCGCACTCGCCGCGCTCACCGTCGCGTCGGGCGCCGCGAAGCACGGCATCTCGTTCTCCGGTCCAACGTCGCCCCAGATCCGCGACCTCGTCCCCGACGGGCCGGTCACGATGATCTTCGTCGCGGGCGCGCGCGACCCGCTCGTCCCTCCGCAGGGCCCCACCGGTGACTTCCAGGCCGACTTCGTCGCGCCGGAAGAAGCCGCGCAGATCTTCGCCGACCACAACGGCACCGGCGCGCTGTCTTCGAAGGACCTCCCCGACTTCCTCGCGAAGCTCGTGAAACCCGGCGTGACCGTGAAGGCGTCGGGGGATCGCGAACGCGGGCTCGCCGCGTACATCCACGTCGACGACCTCGGACACGCGGTGCCCGGCTCGAGCGGACACATGATCTCGGAAGCGATGGATCGGCGGGTTCGGTTGAACACCTCTCAGAAGATCTCCGGTGCCGAGCTCGTGCAAGACGTCTTGCGATGGATCCACGCGCGATGACGTAGCATCGACGCATGGCCACCGACGGAGCTCCCCCGCGCGCGCTCCGCGTGGCGTTGTTCACGGCGGTCCTCGCGTTCGCTTCGCTCTACGCGCCGCAGCCGCTCCTC
>JAUHYN010001161.1 GCA_030426505.1 bacterium
CGGCACGACCGTCGGTCGATCGCGCGTCGAATACGCCTCGCGAACCGGCTGCAGACGGCGTCGGTGCCGGATGAATCGGGGTCGCCGGACGAAGAGCTCCAGCGACGCCAGCGAGGAGCCCGGGTGCGAGCGACGGTCGCCAAGATGCCCTTCAAGCTGCGCGAGGTGTTCGTGCTGTACGAGCTGGAGGAAGTCGGCGGCAAGGAGATCGCGCGGATCCTCGAGATCCCGGAAAATACCGTCTGGAGCCGACTGCGCCTCGGGCGCGAGAAGTTCCGAAAGCTGTGGACCGAGGCGTGACCGTGGAGCCGAAGCGCTGGCGCGACGATCCCGAAGTGCTCGAAGAGCTCGGCCTCGATCTGTCCGCGGAGGCCGAGTCCCTCGCGACGCACGACCTCGGCGCGATGGAGCAAGCGGTCCACGCGAAGATCGCGGCGGGCACCGCGGCGTCGAGCGTGGTGCCGTACCTGATCGGCGCGCTGATCGTCGGCGGCGCGGCGACGTGGTGGCTCACGTCGACGGCGCCGGACGCGGCGACGCGCGGGGTGGTGGTGGCGGAGGCGCCCCGTGGAGCGCGCGGCGTGGACGGGACGGGCGCGCGCGGCGCGGATGAGAACGCGCGCGGCGCGAATGAGAACGAGGCGAACGAGAACCGCGCGGACGAGAACGAGGCGAATGCGCGCGCGAACGAGAACGCGAACGGGGCGAGTGCGAACGGCGCGAACGCCAACGGCGCGAACGCGCGCGGCGCGAACGCGCGCGGCGCGAACGAGAACGGGGCGAACACGCGCGGCGCGAACGAGAACGCGGCGAGCGCGCGCCGCGCGAACGAGAACGGCGCGAATGCGAACGGGGCCGCCGCGCGCGGCGCGAATTCGAACGGGGCGAACCCGCGCGGCGACGAGGGAGCGTCCGATGCGGACGCGGACCCGACCGCCGCCACCGACACCGCAGCCCCCTCCGATCTGGCCGCGCAGCTCGACGCGTACGAGCGCGCGCAGGCGCTGCTCGCGGCCGGCGACGCGCGGCGGGCGATCGAGGCGTTCGGCGCCTACCTCGCGGCCTACCCGGACGGCCGGCTCCGCACCGAGGCGAAGCTCGGCCGGCTGCACGCGCTGTTCGCGGCGGAGCGGTTCGCCGAGACGGCCGAGGTCGCGGAGGCGCTCGCGCGGGAGGACCTCGCCGCGCACCGGCGCCGTGACGTCCATCGGGTCCACGGGGAGGCGCTCGCGATGTTGGGGCGCTGCCCGGACGCCGACGCCGCGCTCGCGCGTTCGGGCGCGACGGATCAGGATCGATCACGGATCGTCGCACGTTGTAGGACCCTCGCGGATTCGGGTTCCGACTGAGGTCGGAGCTTGGCGCGGCGGCGACGGACCGCCATACTCTGCACCGCGTTGAGGCGCTCGTGGATCATCGCGTGGCTCGTCGTGCTTCCGAGCCTCGGGTGTACGTTGCAGGCCCGCATCGACGGCGGCGCTTGCCCGGCCGGCGCTCGACTCGAGTCGGGCCGCTGCGTCCCGCTCGCCGCGGCGCCCTCCGAGCACGAGGTCGTGACACCGAATGTCCCCTCGCTGCCTTGGTCCGGTCACGTGCCCCGGTGCATCCTGCGCGGTCCCCGTGAGCTCGACCTCGGGACCGTCTCGCTCGGCACCGCGGGCACGGCGCAAGTCGACTTGCGCAACGACGGCAACGCGCCGTGTGTCATCGAGCAGCTCGACGACGCCACGGGCTTCACGATCGGCGCGACGGCGCCGTTCGCGATCCGACCCGGCGAATCGCTCTTCGTCCCGATCCGCTTCGAACCCGAATACGCCCGGAGCTACGAAGGCCACGCTCGATTCGACGCGCGTTACACGTCACACACCGTGCGCCTCTTCGGGCGCGGCACGACGACCGACGTGACGACGTCGCCGGCGCAGGTCGACTTCGGGCGGCGCGGCGCGGGCTGCCGCAACCCGGAGATCGCCCAGGTGCGGGTGACCAACCGCGGGCTGAGCCGGGTCGCGCTCGAGGTGGAGATCGTCGGAGCGGACGCGGAGTCGTTCACGTTGGCCTCGAATCCGCGACCGATGGTCGAAGCGGGATCGTCGCAAACGATCGAGGTCGGGTTCGCGCCGATGCGCGTGGGGCGTCACGCCGCGCGCGTGGGCGTGCGCGCGGGTGAAGATCGCTATTACGTGTCGCTCGTCGGCGAGGGCCTGTCGACGAACCACCTCGTGGAGCAGTTCCCGGGCGGCATCGATCGCCTCCCGCTGGACACGACGCCGACGTTCGCGTCGCTGGAGCTGAGGGTGGACGGTGTCGTCTACCCGCCGCGCTACCAGTCGACGACGCTGTGGACGATCGACTTCGCGCAGCGGCAGATCACGTTCGCGCCGAACTTCGTGCCGCGTCCGGATCAATCCGTGGTGGTCGAGTACGACCACGTCTGCGCAGGCGCTCAGTGCGGAGACGGGATGCTCAACCCGGGCGAGGCGTGCGACGACGGCAACGACGTCGACACCGATCAATGCACCACGCTCTGCGCCGGCGCGTTCTGCGGCGACGGCTTCGTGTTCGAAGGCATCGAGCGCTGCGACGACGGCAACCTCGCGATCGGCGACGGCTGCAACGACCGGTGCGAGATCGAGGAGTGCGGCAACGGCTACATCGAAGCGCCCGAGGAGTGCGACGACGGCCCGGCGAACAACGACGAGCAGCGCGACGCGTGCCGCACCGACGACCGGGCGCTGCGCGCCGCGGCGGCTGAGGTGCGCGCCGCCGTCGCCGTCGTCGCGGGCAGCGCCTACGAGGTGCTGCCCGCCATCACCCTCGACGAAGCGTGGGCCCATCCCCGCCAGTTCATCGAGGACCCCCAGGTGCTGAGGCGGGCGGCGCTGGCCATGGCCCCCGGCCACACCCGCGAACCGCGCGACCCGGCCGAGTGGCAGAAGCTGGTGGA
>JAUHYN010001162.1 GCA_030426505.1 bacterium
CACACCGACAACCTCCTTCTGATCCAGTTCGGGACGGCGACCGAGCAGGCGCTTGTCGCAGCGGACGCGGTCGAAGCCCACCACCTCGCACCGATCTTCCGGCCGGATCGGATCGTCGTCATGCACAACGCGACGTTCGATCTGAAGATGCTCTGGAACCGGTACGGGGACGCGCTCGACCTCCAGCACGCGCGCATCGCCGACACCCAGGCCACGGAGAAGCTCCTCAGGAACGGACGGAAGTCCGACGTCGTGATGCAGGGCTTCGCGCTCAAGACCCTCGCGGAGCGCTACGCGGGTATGGAGCTCGACAAGTCGATCCGCCAGGGCTTCTACGGCCTGGCCTCGGTCGAGGAGCTCTCGGAGGCCGAGCTCTACTACGCGGCGCGGGACGTGGAGGCCACGTGGAAGGTCTTCGCGGAGCAGCTCCCCCAGATCGAGCGTGACCACCTGGTGCGCGTCGCTGCGCTCGAAGGCGCGGCCTCCATCGGCTTCGCGCAGATGGAGCTGCGCGGCATCGCGATCGACCAGGCGGGCTGGTCGCACCAGCTCGACCTCGCGCGGACTGGGAGCGCCGAGGCACGCAAGGGGCTCGACCGCGAGTTCTGGGAGGTCGCCGACCGGGACCTCTTCGGAGGGACCACACTCAACTACGACAGCGACGAGGAGGTCCTCACCGCGCTCGCGAAGCTCGGCGTGAAGCTGTCGACCACGCGGCGCGAGGCGCTCCAGGCGACCGGGCACCCGGCGGCGATCAAGCTCGCCGAGTACCGCGAGCAGCAGAAGACGGTGTCGACGTACGGGGACGCGTTCCTCGCGCACGTCCACGCGAAGACCGGTCGGTTACACCCGCGCTTCCGCTCGATCGGCGCGAGTACCGGGCGGGCGTCGTGCGCGGAGCCGAACCTGCAGAACATCCCGTCCGGATCTGAGTTCCGCGCGTGTTTCGCGGCGCCCGAGGGGCGGCGGATCGTGACGGCGGACTACGCGGGGGCCGAGCTGCGGATCATCGCGGAGCTGTCGAAGGACCCGGTCTTTCACGACACCTTCCTACGCGGGGAGGACCTGCACGCGGTCGTCGCGTCGAAGCTGTTCAAGAAGCCGGTGTCGAAGACCGAGAACCCGGACCTGCGCGCGCGGGCGAAGGCGATCAACTTCGGGCTCGCGTACGGGATGGGCGCGGCGGGGCTCGCGCGGCAGCTCGACGTCGAGATCCAGGACGCCGAGCGCCTCCTCGACGGCTACTTCCGATCGTTCCCGAAGATCCGCGGCTACCTCGAGGGCTCGGCGCGCGACGCGATCCGGCGCGGCTACGCGGAGACGATGTCGGGGCGGCGGTTCTGGCTGCTCGACATGCGGCGCGACGGGCGCGAGGAGCACACGATCGTCCGCGTCGCGAAGAACATGCCCGTGCAGGGGACCAACGCCGACATCACGAAGCTCGCGATGGCGCGCGTGGTCCCGGCGTTCAAGGAAGCCGGCGTGGACGCCTTCCTCGTGAACATGGTCCACGACGAGCTGGTCGTGGAGGCGGCGGAGGGCGACGCCGAGGCCGCGCGCGATATCCTGGTGCGCGAGATGCGGTCGGCCGGCGCGGAGTTCGTGAAGCGGGTCCCGATGGAGGTCGACGCGACGATCTCCGAGGCGTGGTCGAAGTGAAGCGGGCGGCGCTGTGCGCGCTCGCGTGCGTCGCGTCGATCGGCTCGGTCGCGGAGGCCGCGCCGCCGGTCGTCGTGATCGACGCCGGGCACGGCGGCGGCGCGTCCGGCACGCGCACCACGCAGGGCGTCCCGGAGAAGACGATCGTGCTCGGCGTGGCGCGCGCGGCGAAGCGCTACCTCGAGTCGAAGGGCGTGCGCGTGGTGATGACGCGCGAGAGCGACGTCTCGGTGGACCTCGGGCGGCGCGCGTCGCTCGCGAACCGCGTGGGGGCCACTGCGTTCGTCTCGATCCACGCCAACTACGCGCCGGTGCCCGACCGCCGCGGCTGCGAGACGTACGTGTTGTCGGCGGAGGCCTCGGACGACGACGCCTCCGCGCTGCTCCACCTCGAGGAGGGCGGCGAGGAGCAGGGGCGCTTCTTGAACGAGGAGGCGTTCGGCGGCGGGGACACGCAGGGCGGGGACGTCGACTTCATCCTCGCGGACCTGTCGCGCTCGGTCGCGCACCGCGAGAGCGCGAGGCTCGCCAAGCAGATCCAGGATCGCCTCGGCCGGGTGCGCGGGCTGCGCCCGAGTCGCGGGTTGCGTCAGGCCCCGTTCAAGGTGCTCGTGAAGTCGCGGATGGCGGCGGCGCTGGTCGAGCTGGGGTACCTGTCGAACGCGAGGCAGGGCGCGTACCTGGCGTCGGCGCGCGGGCAGGCGGCGGCCGGGCGCGCAGTGGGCGCGGGGATCGTGGAGTACGTCGAGGCGCTGTCGCGGCGCAGATAACACCGAGGCGTTGCGCGCGAGCGCTTGGCTGAGCCGTGGGACGTGTTAGCTTGCGCGCCCTATGGCCCGACGAGACCGCGCCAACGACGCGCTGCGAAAGATCGAGATCATCACCGACTTCACGAAGTGGGCGGAGGGCTCGGTCCTCTGCTGCTTCGGCGACACGAAGGTGCTCTGCAACGCCACGGTCGAGGAGCGCGTCCCCCACTGGATGCGAGACCAGGGCAAGGGCTGGGTCACGGCGGAGTACTCGATGCTCCCGCGCTCGACGGACACGCGGAACGGCCGGGAGTCGCTCGCGGGTCGGGTCGGCGGTCGCACGCACGAGATCTCGCGGCTGATCGGGCGGTCGCTGCGGGCCGGCGTCGACCTCGGGCGCCTCGGCGAGCGGAAGGTGACGCTCGACTGCGACGTCATCCAGGCCGACGGCGGCACGCGCACCGCCGCGATCACCGGCGCGTGGGTCGCGCTCGCGATGGCGATGAAGGGCCTCGAGGATCGCGGCGCGGTCGGCA
>JAUHYN010001163.1 GCA_030426505.1 bacterium
GGCCGACGTCGCGAAGCTCCAGAAGATCCTCCCCAAGGAGAAGGCCCTCGCGAAGCTCAAGCGCAAGGACTTCCGCAGCGTGGTCCTGGTGCGCGACGAGGACGAGGTCGTCGCCCGCGTCCGCGAAGACGAGCTGTTCCGGATGAGCGTCGTCGAGCTCGGCGCCGAGCTCCGCAAAGCCTACGTCTGACCCCATGAGCACGACCTGGAAGATCATCATCGCCGTCGTCGTCGGCTTCTTTCTCCTCGCCGGGGGCACCTGCGTCGCCGGCTACATGTGGATCGACAAGAACGCCGGGAAGCTGAAGGAAGAGGCCAAGCGCATCCAAGCCGAGGCCGGCGAGTTCGCCGCCGCGCACGAACAACGCGAGTGCCTCGACGAGTCCATGACCAAGAGCGACGCCTGCGAAGGCGGCGCCCTCGGCGGCGCGATGTGCCGCGGCAAGGTCGCCGCGTTCCTGCAAGAGTGCTTGCGCCACGCGCGCGAGACGCCCGGCCTCTGCGACGGCGTGCCCGCGCCCGACGCGATCCTCGAGCTGTCGAAGTGGTCGGTGCAGCGCTGCGTCGACATGGGGCGCGCCGGCGATCAACCGTGCGCGCAGCTCGTCTCGAAGGTCGCCGCCCACTGCGCGATCCGCGCGGCCCGCACGAGCACGACGACGTGACGTCGAGGCTGCGCCTCGACAGCATGCAGCTTGCAGCGGGCAGCTCGCAGTCAGAGGAGGTCAGGCCGTTCGAGGAGGTCAGGCCGTTGATGGCGCTTTGATCTCAGAGCTCGAGCACGACCGGGACGTGATCGCTCGGGCCCTCTTCACCGCGCATCGCGCGGTGGATCGTCACCGACTTCGCGCGGGCGAGGACGCTCTCGGACACGAGGAAGTGATCGATCCGCAGGCCGCGGTTTCGCTCCCAGCTCCCGCCCCGGTAGTCCCACCAGGTGTACGGCTTGTCGTGGTCGCCGTGCAGGTGCGCGAAGGCGTCGGTGAGGCCGAGGTCGAGGAGGCGCTGGAACGCGGCGCGTTCCTCGGTGCTCACGAAGAGGCTCTTCTCGTCGAGCAAGTGCGGGTCGTGCGCGTCGACGTCGCGCGGCGCGATGTTGAAGTCACCGCAGACCACGACGTCCTCGTGCGCGGCGATCTCTTTTTCGAGGAGGCCGGCGAGCTCGTCGAGCCACGCGAGCTTGTACGTGTACTTGTCGCTCGCGTAGGTCTGGCCGTTCGGGACGTACAGGTCGACGAAGCGGATGCCCTCGACGGTGGCGGCGAGGAAGCGCCGCTCGCTGTCTTCACCGTCGGACGGGAAGCCGCGCGTGACGTCCTGTTGCGCTTCGTGGCTCGCGATCGCCACGCCGTTGTAGGCGGGCTGTCCGTAGAAGCTGACGTCGTAGTCGAGGTCGCCGAACGCGTCCTCCGGGAACTCCTGGTCGGTGACCTTCGTCTCCTGGAGGCACACGACGTCCGGATCCTCGGCCTCGAGCCAGTTCAGGGCGAGGTCTTCGCGGATCCTGAGCGAGTTCACGTTCCACGTAACGATCTTCACGGCGCCGGTTCTCTAGCGCGATACTCGCCGCGATGACGATTCGAAAGATCGCCCAGATCGGACACCCCGTGCTGCGGGAGGTCGCGCGCGAGGTCACGCCCGACGAGCTCGCCTCGCCAGCGATCCAGACCTTCATCGACGACCTGATCGAGACGATGCGCGACGCGAACGGCGCGGGCCTCGCCGCCACGCAGGTCTACGAGACGATCCAGATCTGCGCGATCGAGGTCGGCGACAACCCGCGCTACCCGTACAAGCCGAAGATCCCGCTCACGATCCTCGTGAACCCGAAGATCGAGCACCTCACGGACGAGACCTTCGACAACTACGAGGGCTGCCTCTCCGTCCCCAACCTCCGCGGCATGGTGAAGCGCACCGCCCGCATCCGCCTCACGGCGCTCGACCGCCACGGCGCGCCGATCGACGCCGAGTTCGCCGGCTTCACCGCCGGCACGATCCAACACGAGGTCGATCACCTCTTCGGCAAGATCTTCGTCGACCGCGTCACGGACCCGACGACCTTCGCGACGTGGGCGGAGTTCGACCGGCACCACAAGCCGAAGTTCCTGGAGTCGGTCGGCGCGATCGTCGACAAGTACCACCGCGCGTAGCGGACTCACCCCCGGCCGGTCGCCGTGAGCACCGCGATGCACCACATCAGCGCGACCGAAGCCCACCGCATCCCCACCATCACGAGGTTCGCCTGCAGCGGGCTCGAGCGGACGAAGTGGAGCTTGTACCAGAAGTTCTGACCGAGCAGCTCCTGGACCCAGGGCACGAAGCTCGTCACGACGCCCGCGATGCAGCCCGCCGTCATGAAGAGGAGCGTGTGCGCCGGGATGTGTTGCTTGGCGCCGTGCGGCAGCCAGTAGGCGTCGTAGTGGACGAGGCCGAACGCGATCAGGAGCAGCGGCGTGACGAGCAGGAGGATACGCAGCGGTGTGATCCTCAGCGTCACCCGAACATGGTAGCCCCCGCGGCGCCGCCGTCACCTCGATTCGTACGCGCTCGAGACTTCAGTGCTCCACGATCGGGAGTCGGGCGTTCCGTTTCAGCACGGGCTCCGCCGCCGCGTGGGCGCGGCGCGGCGTGACCTCCGCCGCCGGGCGGATCTCCGGGGCGCGCTGATCCCAAGCCGCGAGGACGTCGGTGTCGAGGAGGTGGGTCGGGCGCACGTTCGTCAGCGCGTTGAGCATCACGGCGCGCACGTTCGGGTTCGTCTGCTCCATCTTCGTCAGCAACTCGCCCATCAGCTCGCGCTTGAGGCCGCTCTGCGAACCACACAGGTTGCACGGCAGGATCGGGAACGCCTCCAACTCGGCGTAGCGACGGATGCGATCCTCGTTGCACTCGATCATCGGGCGGATGACCTCGAAGCGCCCGTCGTCGGTCGTGTA
>JAUHYN010001164.1 GCA_030426505.1 bacterium
CTCGGGGACGACCGGGCGCAGCCAGGTGCGGATGCCGGTGCTCGCGTGGACGACGATGCGGCCGCCGTCGAGCACGCCGCCGGCGACCTTCGAGACGCGCGGGCGGGTGTTGCGCATCCGGACGCGGATGGTGTCGGCGCGGATGCCCGCGATGCGCAGCTCGATCTCGTACTCACACGCGAGCTTGGCCGGATCGTCGACGATCGAGACGCTGCGCTCGGTGGTGTCGATCGTATCGCGCGGCTCGCTGAAGACGACGTCGTTCGGGCTGCACTCCGCTTCGGGCGTCGCCGAGATGACGGCCCACTTGCGCCCGAGCTCCAGCGTGGGCGGTGTCAACACGGCTTGCACCACGCGCGAGGTGCCGTGTTCGATCACGATGACGCCGTCACCGTCCTGGAACGACGCGGTGATGTGCGTGCAGCCGTTGAAGTCGAGGTAGTCCGCGACGCCGTTGCAGTCGTTGTCGATCCCGTCGTCGCAGATCTCGGTGCGGCCCGGGTGCTGCGTGATGTCGTTGTCGTTGCAGTCGTTCGGTCCGAGCGGGCAGATCTGCGGGTCACCGACGACGTCGATCGTCGAGTCGCAGTAGCCGTCGCGATCGTCGTCGCAGCCGTTGTCGATGATGCCGTCGCAGTCGTCGTCGAGGCCGTTGCAGCGCTCGATGCCCGGCGCGAGCGGGACGCAGGTGTTCGGTTCGTCCGCGAGGCAGGCCGGCACCGAGCGCGCGCAGACGCCGACGCCGCACGTCAGATCCGGCGCCGTCGCGTCGCACGGAGGCGGCGGGGGCGGAGGCGGTGGATCCTTGTCGTCGAAGAGCGCGCCGAGATCCTTCCCGGTGCAGCCCAACGCGAGCAGGAGGACGAGCGACAGCCGCTTCATTCGCCACCCCACCGCCCTTCGATCGCGAGCTCGGCGCCGAACCAACCGCCGTAGAGCCCGGCGCGCTCGCCGTCGGCGTCGCCGAAGACCCCGGAAGCGGTCCAGCCGCCTTCGACTCCGAGCGCGACGCCCACGCGACTACCATAGCGGATCCGCGCGCCGACCCGCGGGCCGAACCACGGACCCGAGCCCCCGCGAGTGGCGACTGTGTCCGACTCGCTGCGCCCGTAGACCCAGACCCACCCCCCACGGATCCCCGCGGACACGAGGCCGTCGAGCCGCGCGGCGAGGTTCTTCGAGCGGCCGAGCACGGCCGCGCCCGACACCAACCGCGTGCGCACCGCGCCGACGTCGACCGTGCCGTCCGACTGCGCGAAGCCGCCGTCGAGCGCGACCGTCCACCCGTCGAAGTCGAGCGCCACGCGTGCGCGCGCGCCGAACGCGACCGGTGTGGCGCCGGGCATCACGCGGATGGTCGGTGCCGCGGAGACGAGGACGTCGAGCGGGCGAGAGACGGTCGCGGACACGGGCGCGCCGACGGAGGGGGCGGTGGGAGGCGCCACGAATGCGCGGCGCTCTTCGACGTAGCTCGCGTCGTTGATCAGCTCGACGATGTTCAGCGCGACGAGGCGCGCGCCGCCGCCGGTGCGGACGTCCTCGCGCGCGATGCGGCGCTCGGTGATGTCCTGAACCACGCGGTCGCCGAGCGCGCGATCGTTCGAAACGAAGATGCGCAGGAGCTGGTCGGTACACTCGGTGCGCACGACCACGCGCGCGTCGCCGTCGGTGAGGCGGCCCGTGCCGATCTCGATGCCGACGAGGTCGTAGACGAGGTCGGGGGCGGGGACGCAGTCGGCGAGCTGAAGGCGTACGCTTCCGTCCGTCGCCCCGACGGTGAGCCACACCAGGAGCGCCTGGGTCGCGATCATCGCCGTCGCCCGGCTAGCCTCCGCATGCTCTTCATCTTACGCCCGTCCGGGTAGCGCTCCAGATACGTCGACGCGCGATCCTTCGCCTTCGCCAACTCTTGAGCGAGCGCCCAGCACTCGGCCTCGTGCGCGAGGGCGTCCTCCGCGAGTGAGCCGGTCGGCCCGAGCTCGCGAGCCTTCGCGAACGCCTCCGCCGCGCGGCGCGGCTCCTTGAGTTCGTTCTGCCACAAGCGCCCGAGGGTGAACGCGGCGACGAGCGCGCGCGGGTGCCCGGAGTGGTGGTCCACCACGATCTTCAGGTAGCGCGCGGCGTCGCGCGGGTGGCCGGAGAGGCGCGCGACGTCCGCCGCGAGCATGAGCGCCTTGGTCCCGCGGGGGAGGGTGGACGCGCGGTCGAGCTCCTTGAACGCGTCGTCGAACTTCCCGTCCTCCGCCAGGACGGTCCACGTCTCCTTCGCCTTCTTCCGGCGGCGCGCGCGCTTCTTCCGCTTCTTCTTCGTCTTCTTGGGCTCGACGACGTCGGCGGTCTCGGCCTCGGCGTCTTCGACGATCACCCGGCCAGCGGTGAGCGCGAGCTTCATGTCGCGCCCGAGCTCGTAGCGGTTGCCGCTCGCGAAGACGGCGACGCGGCCCTCGTGGACGGCGACGTCGACCTCGTCTTCGGCGCGGACGTGGACGGTGAACGACGTGCCGATCACCTCCACGTAGAGGTCGTGCGCGCGCACTCGGAACAGCCGCGTGTCGCTCGGCACGACTTCGAAGCGGGCCTCGCCGGCTCCGAGGCTCAGCTCGAGGAGATCCTCCTGCGAGGCCTCGACGCGGATCTCGGTCCGGGGCTGGAGCAGCGTCGCGTGCGAGCCGTCCGCGAAGTACACGACGCGCTCCGCGGCGTCCGTGGGCTCGACCTGCGCGACGGGCGCGGGGTCGATCGCGAGCGGCGAGGTGTCCTGGAGGCTGGGGACGCCGGCGACGACCGCGGCGATCGCGGCCGTGGCCACCACCCCGACGGCCCCGACCTGACGGCGCTTCCGCCGGACGCGCCGCTGCTCGAACCGGTGCAGCGCCCGCGCGGTGTCGCGCTCGGTGGCGTCCACGACCAAGAGGTCGACACCGCGCGGGCG
>JAUHYN010000062.1 GCA_030426505.1 bacterium
GGAAATGGTAACCGCCAACGCGGTCATTCATGGCGATCGTGCGCATCTGCTGGGGTTCGACGCGGCTGAACATCCCGTTGCCGTACAGCTCGGCGGCAGCGAGCCCGCCGTGAAGTTGGTGTAGACGCGCCACAGCGGCGCGAGCGCGAGGGTCGGCGGCGTGGTCAGCGCGCGCATCAGCGAGCGCGCGGTGGACGACACCGTCAGCGTGTCGGACGCCCACATGCGGCGGTTGTAGTCCTCGAACGCGCCCCACGTCGGGAACAGGAGCGAGCGCGGGATCCCGAACAGCGCGGTGAAGCGCGGGAGCTCCGCGATCCATCGCTTGCGTTCGGTGTGGTCGAGCGGGCGCACGAGCGTCTCGTAGACCCACGCCGACGATTCGATGAGCGTCGACGCGACCCACAGCTGCGCTTCGGGATCGTTGGCGTGGTACGGCGTGCCGGGCGGGAACTCGGGGCCGGCGTCCGTGTCGCGGATCGTCCCGGTGACGCGTTGGTGGACGCGGTGAACGGTGCGCGCCATGCGCGTCGCGGTGCGGAGGTCTCCGAACACCATCGCGAACACGTAGAAGAACGTGTTGCGGAAGCGCGTGACCGGATCTTCGCGGGTGATCGAGAACTCCTCGACGGCCTGCGCGACGGCGGGGTGCGCGAGCTGGAGCAGCGCCGCGCGGCCGGCGGCGGCGAACACGACGGTCTCGCCCTGCTTGGTCCAGACCTCGGAGCCGGGCCCGAACAGCCCGGCGACCGGGTCGTCGATCTGCGCCTCGAGGGACTTCAGCGCAGCGTCGAACTCGGCGGTCGTGACCGGATCCATGCCGCGATCATACGCGCGGCCGGCGGCCGGCACACGGTAGGCAGGAATGCGACCGCGGACGTCAGTCGGTCGCGAAGCAGTAGAGGCGTCCGATCGCGAGCGTCGCCGCGAGGCTCGTCTCGTCGCAGCCCGTCGTCGGGTGCGCCGAGTTCCACGCGCCGTTGTTGCTCGGGTTGTCGGTGTCCTCGTGGCCGATCCACGCGGTGTCGTTCGGCGAGCTCGACGTCCAGTCGTTGCAGGTCTGCGGCGGGTCCTTGGGGCCGGACGCGCCGATCAAGCGCCCCTGCTCGTCGGAGCCGGTGAAGATGTCGTGCCCGCGGTTGAACAGATCCGCGTTGGGATTCTCGGCGTCGATCTCGAAGCCGCACGCCGACTTCATGAGCCCGCCCGCGATGCCCGTCGGCGAGGCGTGAATCGACGTGAGGTCGCCGACCGCGAGGCCGTCGTAGTTGAACCACGGGCCGTTGCCGATTCGATCGCGCGCGTCCACGCGCCCGTACGTCGCGTCCGCGAGCGCCGAGAGGTACGCGCGCCACGTGCGTCCGCCCGCGCCTGCGGTGGTCGCCGCCGCCTGACAGATCGCGTCCGCGCCCGCGAGGCCGCCGAGGTTGCCACCCATCGGCCCGCTCCCCTGCTCGGTGAAGAAGAAGCTCATGGTCGCGGCGGGCTCACACGTCTTCGGCTCACCGCCGTCGCGCACGCCGCCGTCCCGGAACCCGCCGTCGCGCACGCCGCCGTCGCGGTTGCCCGCGTCGCGCACGCCGCCGTCGCGCGGGGGTGGCGTGTCGGTCGAGAAGCAGTAGATGCGGCCGATCGCGAGCGTGCCCGCGAGGCTGTCTTCGTCGCAGCCGGTCGTCGGGTGCGCGTCGTTCCAGAAGCCGCTGGAGAAGTCGGTGTCCTCGTGGCCGATCCACGCGGTGTCGCTCGGCGAGCTCGACGTCCAGTCGGCGCACGTCTGCGGCGGATCGTCCTGGCCGTTCCCGCCGACGAGCATTCCGAACTGATCCGAGCCCGTGAAGATGTCGTGGGCGCGATTGAAGAGGGTCGCGTTGGGATTCTCGGCGTCGATCGTGAAGCCGTCCTCCGCGCGCATCATGTTCGCCGGGACGCCGCGGTCGTGGATCTGCGAGAGGTTGCCGATGCCCTCGCCGCAGTAGTTGAACCAGGGCCCGGGGCCGATGCGATCGACCGCGTTGACGCGACCGAACGTCGGGTCGTCGAGCGCCGAGAGGTACGCGACCCAACCTCCGCGCGTGCTCCCGGACGCGGCGGCCGCCGCCGCGCAGATCTGATCCGCGCCCGCGAGTCCGCCGAGGTCACCGCTGCGCGCGCCTTCGCGCGTGAAGAAGAACGTCATGTTCGGGGACTGCGAAGTGCAGTCGACGCCCTGCCCCGCGTCGCGCGGGCCGCCGTCGCGAACGGGACCCGCGTCGCGCTCGGGGAAGCCACCGGCGCTCCCGCAGGAGATGATCAGTGCAGAACAGGAGATCGTGAAGTAGAGGCGACGCACTGCGATCGAGCATAGCTCAGAGCGTCGACCGCGGTCACTCCTGACTCTGTGACCGATCCCACCACGCCGCGACGCGGTCCGCGACGTACGCGTGACTCTCCGGGCTCGGGTGGTAGTCGCCCGGGATGAACCACGTGGCCCACCCGGGGGGCGCGTCGCGGGCGGGGCGAATCAGGTCCACGTCGAGGTCCGCGAGCGGGTCGTTCCGACACAGCGCGGGGGTGCCGCGGATCTCCCAGTCGACGGTCACGAACCGCGCGCCGTGGCGCTCGCTCTCGCGCTTCATCTCGAGGATCAACGCGCGCGTCAGCGCGGCCGTCGGCGGCGGACCGCGGTGCGCGCGCACGAGCCGGACGTACGCCCAAAGCCGCGAGTAGCTCCGGTTCTTGCTGCGCACCGGCCAGTGGTACTGCCGCACGCCGTCGCCCGCGATCTCGAACGCCGGCTTCGTCCCCGGGAAGCGACTGCCGGGGAGCCAGATGTGGCGGTCTTCGTTCGCGTTGCGGCGGAGGTGATCGCAGACGAAGCCATAGACGACCGCCTTCGTGTCGAAGCGATCGATGTAGCGCCTCAACTGGACGAGCGCCTGGTCGGTGCCGAAGCCCTGCACCGCGACGTCGGCGACCTGGAGATCGATCCGTCGCTCGAGCTGGCCCGCGATCGAGTCTTCATAGCGCACGCCGTGGCCGAAGATGAACGAGCCGCCCACCAGCAACACGGTCGGCCGCTTCGGATCGAGGACCGTCGTCGCCGTCGCGACGCGCACGCCCGCCGCGTCGAAGTGCATCGACACCTCGAGCTGTTCGTCGCCGAAGTGGTGCGTAGCGGAGTGCGCCGGGATGTACGACCACCCGGTGTCGGGATCGAACTGGGCGATCGACTCCTCGGCCGGCGCCATCGTCCCCTTGAAGGGGCGCCCCGTCAGGCGGAGCGCGGCTTCGAAGGCGAGCGCGCCCAGCAGGCAGGTGACGACGACGATCGCCGCCGAACCCAATGCGGCGCGCGCGCGTCGCACGGCCTCAGTCGGCCGCCCACACGACGGCGTTCTTCACCGCTTGCGCGAAGCCCGGGTGCGCGAACGTCCGGGCGGCGGTCTCGCCGGGTTGCAGGTACACGATGCGACCCACGGTGCCGTCTTGCGCGCCGTCGTACAAGCGCACCCAGCCGGCGGTGTCGTACGCGCCGTTGTTCGGGTTCGGTGATCCGGACTGGAAGCGGTCGTTGGAGAAGAGGCGGTTGACCTGGTTCGTGCCCCGGCCGAAGGACACGCCGCTCACGAAGTCGGCGCCCGGGTACAGCTCGTCCGAAGCCGGGATCGAGAAGTGGTAGTAGCCACGCGCCGGATCGTTGTCGAGGTTGGCGTTCGGCAAGCCCCGCGGTGACGTATACGAGGTGGTCCAGGTGGGCTGACCGCCGAAGAGGTGGACGCCGTACGTCGAAACGTAGTGGCCGAGGTTCACGTTGATCATCCGGTTGGTCTCGCCCGCGTAGACCACGCCGAGCTCGCTGTTGAGCTGCGCGGCCGCGGGGAGCTCGCCCTGGAACAGATTCACGAGCACGCCCTTCTGGCCGCCGTGGTTGTAGATCGCGTGGTGCAGCCCGACGAGGCCGCCGCCCGCGTCGACCCAGTTCGCGATCGCGTTCTGGCGCGTCGTGGAGATCGCGTCGTGGCCGAAGTAGACGAGCACGTCGTAGTTCGCGAGGTTGGCGGCGGTCAGGCTCGACGCCGTGTTCGTCCCCGTGGCGTTGATCGCGAGGTCGTCGGTCGGGTCGCTGAGCAGCGCGACGAGGTCCGTGTAGCGGCCCGGGGCTTGCGGCGGGTAGTTCGTCGGCTCGTCGCCGCCGTACACGAGCACCGAGAGTGACCGCGTGCGGTTCGCGGGGGTCGGGTAGGTCTCGAGCATGTTGAGGAGCGTGCGCGCGAAGTACGCCGCCGTCTCCGGGTACCAGTCCGTGCTCGTGACGATCGTGTCGCGACCGTTGCCGCTGAAGTCGGGCGCATCGGGACCGTCGACCACGACCTTGTCGGGGCTCATCAACGTCACGCCGAGATCGTTGTAGCGCGCGGGCGTGTCGCCATCGAAGAACGGGTAGCCGGTCGCGTAGCGGCCTTCGAGCACGCTGCGGCCGAGCCCGAGGTAGCCGCCGGTCGAGCCGGGCACGCGCGCGAAGGCGACGAGCGGAGCGCCGTGACACTCGGCCGCGACGATCTTCCCCTGCGAGAGCGCGTCGGCGATGAGCGTGTTGATCGCGTTCGCCGCGGCCTGCACTTCACCGGCGGAGGTGACGTGCGTGCCCGGCTGGAGGCTCGGTCCGAGCACCGCGTACGTGCCGTCGTAGCGGTACGCGACCTGCCCGGCCCCACCCGGCATCACGAACGCGACGTACGCGTTCATGTTCGGGACGTCCTGGATGCGACCGTTCAACGGGATGTTCGCGCGCGCGTTCCAGCTCGAGTTCCACGACGCGCCGAAGTTCGCCGCGAACAACTGCGTGAACTGGCTGTAGGAGGCGGGCGGCGGGTAGTTCGGGTCGAGGCCCTGCGCGCTCGGGGTCGCGTTGATGTCGCTCGAGTAGTCGCTACGCGCGAAGCCGTTCGCGCTGCTCCGCACGTCGACCGCGTAGCCCGCCGCGAGGAGCGCCTCGTACACGACCTTGTACTCCGCCCACCACACGTCGTTGTACGCGACGAACATCAGCACGGTCGGCTGCGCTTGCGGCGGCGGATTCACGGTGATCGTGACGTCGTCGGTGCTCGTCAGCGCGGAGTCGGACGCGGTGAGCCGCAGGACGTACGTCCCGGAGGTGGAGAAGGAGGCCGTGGTGTTCGTCTGGGAGACGTCACCGAAGGCGACGGTGCCGGGCCCGCTCACCACGGTCCACGTGGTCGTGAGGTTCGAGCCGGACGGGAGCCCGTCGTCGCTCGCTGTTCCATTCAGTGTAGCGGTCGCGGGGAGCGTGATCGTCTGGTTCGCGCCCGCATTCACCGTCGGCGCCTGGTTCGTGGGCGGCGCCGGATTCACCGTGACGGTCACGTCGTCGGTGCTGCTCAACACGGAGTCCGTCCCGGTCAACCGCAGGACGTAGGTGCCGGAGGTCGTGAACGAGGCGGTGGTCGACGGCTGGTTCGCATTGCCGAACGCCACCGCGCCGGGTCCGCTGACCATCGTCCAGGTGGTCACCAGCGACGAGCCCGAAGGGAGCCCATCGTCCGTCGCCGTTCCACTCAGTGTCGCGTTCGAGGGGAGCGTGATCGTGCGGTCCGGGCCGGCGCTCACGGTCGGCGCCTGGTTGGTCGGCGGCGCCGGGTTGACCGTGATCGACACGTTGTCGGTGTCCGCGAGGGCGCCGTCGTTCGCCGTCAGCCTCAGGACGTAAGTCCCCGCCGCCGAGAACGACGCGGTCGTGGAGAGCGCGGCCGCGTTGCCGAACGTGACCGTGCCCGGCCCACTCACGCGGCTCCAAGTCGTGGTGAGGAAGCTCGCTGGGAGGCCGTCGTCGCTCGCGGCGCCGTCGAGCGCGGCCGTCGCGGGGAGCGTGATCGTCTGGTTCGGTCCGGCGTTCGCGGCCGGCGCCTGGTTCGGCTGCGGCTGCACCGTGATCGTCACGTCGGAAGCGGTCGACGCGGCGGAGTCATCGGCGGTGAGGCGCAGGACGTACGTCCCGCTCGTCGAGAACGACGCGGTCGTCGCGAGCGCCATCGCGTTCGCGAACGACACCGTGCCCGGGCCGCTCACGACGGACCACGTGGTCACGAGCGACGACCCCGCCGGGAGGCCGTCGTCGCTCGCCGAGCCGTTCAGCGACGCGGTGTTCGGGAGCGTGATCGTCTGCGAGGCGCCCGCGTTCACGGTCGGCGGTTGGTTGATCGGGGGCAGCACCGTGACGGTGACGTTGCTCGAGCCCGACAGCGCGCCGTCGTTCGCGAGGAGCCGAAGGACGTACGTACCGGGCGCCGAGAACGACACCGTCGTGGACAGCTGCGAGGGCGCGGCGAACTGCGCCGTCCCCGGCCCCGACACGCGCGACCAGGTCGTCGTGAGGGTCCCGTTCGGGAGACCATCGTCGGTCGCCGTTCCATTGAGTGTCGCGGTGTTCGGGAGGCGGACGGTCTGCGAGGTCCCCGCGTTCACGGACGGCGGCGCGTTCGACGGCGGCGCGGCGGACACGGTGATCATGACGTCGCTCGAGGAAGACAGCGCGCCGTCGTCCGCGGTGAGCCGGAGCTGGTAGGCGCCTTCGAGGTCGAACGTCGCCGAGGTCGTCGGGTCGCTCGCGTCCGCGAACGTCGTCGTCCCCGGGCCGCTCACCTGCGACCACGCGATCGTGAGCGCGCCGCTCGGCATCCCGTCGTCGGTGGCCACGCCCTGGAGCGCCACCGCGTTCGGCAACACGACGGACATCGACGCCCCCGCGCTGACGGTCGGCGCGAGGTTCTCGACCGGCTCGCGGCGCACGAGCACGACGACTTCGTCGGACGACATCAGCGCGCCATCGTCGGCGGTGAGCCGGAGCCGGTACGTCCCCGCCGCGGTGAACGTCGCGTCGGTCGTCGGCGCGTCCGGCGCGGTGAACGCGACGATGCCGGGGCCGACCGCCATCGTCCACGCGACCGTCACGTTGCCGTTCGGGAGGCCGTCGTCGGTCACGGTGCCGAGGAGCGTCGCGGCGCCGGGTTGGATCACGGTGACCGAGCCGCCCGCGTCGACCATCGGCGCCTGGTTCTCGGGCGGGAGGTCCGAGACGGTGACCACGATCGTGTCCGTCGCGACGAGCGCGCCGTCGTCCGCGGTGAGCTCGAGCGTGTACGTGCCGGGCGCGTCGAAGGTCGCGCTGGTCGTCGCGGTGTCCGTGCGCGTGAACGCGACGTTCCCCGGTCCGGCGCCCGACCACACCAGCGACACGCGATCCGCGGGGAGGCCGTCGTCGCTCACGGACGCGGCGAGCGCGAGCGGTAGGTCGACGGTGGCGTTGCGATCGCCGCCGGCGTCGACGACCGGCGCCGCGTTCGTCGGCGTGGTGGTCGAAGTGGAGGCGGTCACGGTGATCGTGAGCCGCGCGGTCGTGTCGAGCTCGCCGTCGGACGCGGTGAAGGTCACCTCGAACGCACCGGCGCGTTCGAACCAGACGGTGGTGAGGCGCGTGTCCTCGTTCTGCAGGTTGCCGTCGCTCGTCCAACGGTACGTCGGCGTGCCGTCCGCGGGCAGGCCGTCGTCGACGACCGTCGCCTCGAGCGTGACGACCTCGTGGATCTCGGCGGTGCGATCACCCCCGAGCGTCACGACCGGCGCGCGGTTGTCGCGCGTGACCGGCGGGTTGTCGTCGTCCGGCTCGCCGACTTCGCCCGACGGGCAAGCGGCGAGACCGAAGAGGAGCGGGACGGCGAGAGCGAGCCTCGCGAGGAGCAGTCGAGCTTCGGGCATCGGGGGACGGAGGAAATGTTCGACGCGCCGCAGTTAAAATCAACGGTTCAGACCGAGACGCGGCCGGGATCCCGTATGCGTCGGGTATCCCGGGCCGGTCCGTGATCTCAACCGAGGCGCGCGTAGACGTCGTCGCCGATCCGTTCCTTGACCTTCGGGATGTTGCGGTAGTTGCCCGAGAGCTCGTCGCCGGGCTGGTCGTGCTCCCAGTGCAGGACCGCGGAGAGGTCCGAGTAGCCGATCCCGTCCGGGTAGCCGTGGCGGTCGAGGAGCGCGTCGAACACGCGGTCGTCGTGCCAGCCGTTGTCGTACTCGAGCGAAGCGGCCGTGAAGAGCAGCGACATCACCTTCTTCTCGGCGGTGTCGAGGCCGCGCACGCGACGGTCGGTCGACTGCGCCATCGCGGCGCCGATGAACTCGTGGTGCATCTCGGCGCGGATCGCCTCGACGCTCGCGTGCGAGTACCAGCTGTTCACCGCGACCTGCCACTCGCCGATCCGGTTCTTCGTGACCTGGACCATCGGGCCGTCGCGGCCGAGGTCCTGGAAGCCCTGCGCGCGGATCTTCCGCACGTCGTACGCCGCCCGGGTCACCGGGTTGTAGCGGCCGAACGTGTCGAGCGACTGCACGCCCGCGAAGACCTTCGTCGCGTCGAGCTGGCTGACCGGGACCGACGGCTCCTTCGCCTCGAACTCGCCGCGCACGTCCTCGTCCGGCTTCACGCGACCGCCGTCCCAGACCGCCTGGCCGCCGTCCGGAACGCCGTTCTGGTCGAGGTCCCAGAGCATGAGCTGCTCGAGGCGACCGGGGTTCGTGTAGTTGACGTCGACCGTGTGGCTCCAGGAGTCGGTCGCCTTGTCGAGGACCTTCGCGATGCTGTCGCTGCCGTTCCACGGCTTGAGCGACTGCATCGCATCCTGCATCCCGAACATGAGCATCATGTTCTCGGAGTAGTTCATCCGCTTCGGGCCGCCGTCGCGGTTGTAGTTGAAGTAGGTCGACTCGTACGTGTTGATGAGCTGCGCCTGCTTCGGGTTCGGGAAGCGGTTGCGGATCATGAACGCGCGGTCCGTCGTGGCGCACGCGCCGAGCGACAAGATCTTGCTGCCCGCCATCTCCGGCGCGCGCGCGATGCTGTTCTCGATGTTGCGGCCGAGGTTCGAGTGGCCGTCGTACTGGATGACGTCGATGTCCGGGTCGCTCACCGCCTGGAACATGTTCGAGCCGTTCATCTGCGCGACGTACGTCTTGATCTGCTTGCAGATGGCGTTCGGGTCGTCCTGGTTCACCGGCTTCACGAACATCCGGTAGCCCGGCTTGTCGGTCGGCTTCTCCGAGAAGCCCTGCTTCTCGATCATCTTGATGCCGCCCTCGTAGATGAGGTTGTCCTCTTCGTGGCCGTACATCACCACGAAGTTCAGCGAGTCCTTCGCCGCCTGCGGCCGCCCGTTCGCGTCGTAGGTGATCTGGAAGATGGAGTCGTAGTCCGGCGTCTCGGGCGCCACCAACGGCACGAGCTCCTTGTCGAAGCGCGCGCGATCCGCCGGCTCGAGCTGCGCGCGGCCCTGGTTGAGGCCGGACACGAGGATGCTGCGCACGTCGAAGTACGGGCTCGTCTTCACGAGGTCCGCGGTGAACGCGTACGCCGCGCTCTTCGTCGCGGCCTCACCCGTCGTCGCGAGGCGCCGACCGAGCGCGCCGGCACCGGCGTAGAGCGCCTTCTTCTTGGCCTCGCCGTACTGCTGCGCCGACCCGGTCGAGCCGCGCGTGGTCACGTCGATCTTCCAGGAGTTGAGCTTGCCGACGTCCTGGCCGGCCTGATCGATGATGCGGACGCGCCACCGCCCGTTGACCTCTTTGCCCTCGAGCGCGCGCATCTGCGCGTCGTCGAGCGTGAACGTCTTCTTGATGTCGTCCGCGCTGCCGCCGCCGCGCGCGTGGAGCTGCACCGCGCTGCGATCCGGCGCGACGAGCTCGACCGTGAGATCGCCGATGTACGTGTGCGTCAGATCGATGTCCACCTTGATGTCCTCGAGGCGACCGCTCGCCGCGATGTCGATCGTGTCGCTCACCCAACCGCCGTTGTCCGGGATCGCGAGCGCCGGGGAGCTCGACTTGCTCTCCGTCCGGCCGGCGGACTGCGGCGTGAGGACCTCGGTCTTCAGCTTGTCGAGCGCGCCGAGGAGGTGCGAGCGGGTCGACGCCGGGAGCGCCGCGATCGGATCGTCGCCGAGGGTCGTGAGCGCGAGCGCGAGCGCGTGGACGTTGTCGATCTTGACCGCCGGATCCCGCGGCGCGTCCTCGTTCGGGTGCGTGAGGAGGTCGCCCTGCGGCGTCACGTAGAACGGCTTGGCCGCGTTGTTCGGCAGGAGCTGGTAGCTGCCCGCCTGCGACACCAACGCATCGAGCGTCTTCAGCGCAGTGCGCGCTTCGTCGCGCGAGATGCCGTGCGCGGAGAGGCGCTCGGCGAGGGCGTCGAGGCCCTGGGTCTGCAGCGCGCTGTAGACATCCGCGATCGCGGGGCTGCCGAGCCGCTTGGCGGCGGCCTCGAAGCCGGAGTCGAGCCCGTCGAGTGCGCCGACGCCGAGCTGGCCGCGGGAGACGGGATCCGTCGGGACGTTGATGTTGCGATCGAAGACGTTCGACTTGAGGGCCAGATTCGGCATGTGGGGGTTATCGGAGAACCCGACCTACAGTTGCGCAGGATGTATGTGACAGTGGCGCAGAGGTCTCAGTTGTCCTCGATCGTGGGAATCGGCGAAATCGTTGAGGTTTTGATCTTCATCGTCCCGCCGCCGCACTGCGCCATGGCCTGCTGGTAACGCGCGCGGCACATCTGGTGCTCGTCGGACGTGTTCAACAGCTCCGACTCGCTCTCCGAGACCGGCTGAAACGGCGACTGCTGACACATCCGATACGCCTCGTCGGCGCGCTCGGTGCAGTTCTTCGGGGTCTGCGTGGTCGTGCAGCCGAAGGCCGCGAACACCAGGGGGGCGAGGATCCACCGTCGCATGGGTGGCCGGACTGTAGTGAGGTCTGGGGCGAGAAGTCGAGTCGCGAACCGGAGCCGGTGATCTCAGCGGCACGAAGAGACCCTCGGCTCCGGCCCGCAAACTCTTTGGGTCGAACCGTGATTCGTTGTTCGCACCGGGCTATCGCACGCTTGGTACCGCCGGACTTCACTCGGTATTCGCCGCGCACGCGACAACTGGTCGCGTCGCGCTGCACGAGTTGTCACCGGTCGAGGTTGACGAACTGTCACCAGGGGCCTTCGCATCCGCGCCGATGGCCCGAGCCTTCTTCGACACACACGCGCACATCGACGGTCCGGAGTTCGACGACGACCGCGACGCCGTCATCGCCCGCGCCCGCGAGGCCGGCCTGACCCACATGGTCCTGATCGGCGCCAGCGACGGCTTCGACAGCAACCCGCGCGCCGTCGCCCTCGCCGAACAACACGACGACATGTTCGCGACCGTCGGCCTGCACCCCCACGACGCGAAGCTCGTCGACGACGACACCCTCGCCCGCATCCGCGCCCTCGCCGCGAGCGACAAGGTCGTGGCGATCGGCGAGACCGGCCTCGACTACCACTACGATCAGTCGCCGCGCGACGTGCAGCGCGACGCGTTCCGCGCGTTCGTGCGGATGAGCCACGCGCTCGACAAGCCGTGCGTCGTCCACACGCGCGAAGCCGAGGACGACACGATCGAGATCTTGCGGAGCGAGGACGCGGCGAAGTGCGGCGGCGTCATCCACTGCTTCACCGGCACGCAGAAGCTCGCCGACGCCGCGATCGATCTCGGCTGGTACATCTCGTTCTCGGGCGTGCTCACGTTCCGGAACGCCGATCCGCTGCGCGCGATCGCCAAGGAGCTCCCGCGGGACCGCGTGCTCGTCGAGACCGACTGCCCCTACCTCACGCCGGTGCCTCACCGCGGCAAACGCAACGAGCCGGCGTTCGTGGTCCACACCGCGCAGGTGATCGCGGACCTGTGGGAGACGTCGCTCGAGGAGGTCCGCCGCATCACCGGCGAGAACGCGCTGGCGTTCTTCGGGCTCGCGTGAACCTTCGCGAGCGTCAGAAGACGACGCCCGCGACCTGCACTCCGACGCCGCCGCCCGGGCCGACCGGGACGAACGCCATCGCGAAACCCGGGTTGTCGCCGGACGACTCCTCGAGCTTGGCCTCCATCTCGTCGTCGTCGTCATCGTCGTCGAAGCCGTAGTGCATGGCCCACGGGACGATCCAACCCGCGAAGAAGCCGAGCGCGGTCCCGAACATCACGTCGGAGGCGTGGTGCGAACCGCTCATGATGCGCAGCGCGCCCATCGCCGCGGACGCGCCGACCATCGAAGCGCAAGCCAGGTTGTCGCCCCACCCGCCGCCGTAGATCGGCATGCGCGAGTGCGCGATGCAGGTGGTGCCCGCCGCCGCGACGATCGACGCGGGGTGACCGGCGATGAACGAGCGGTAGCGGTTGTTGGTGTCGTCGGAGGCGCAGCCGAGGTCGCCGTCCTGCACGCCGGGGTCGTCGCAGCGCTCGGAGTGGGGGCGCGTGCGGCCGACGAACAACTGGGTCGACCACATCACGGCCGACACGATGCTGTAGGCCTGAAGGTCCATCATCAGCATCTGTAACGCGACGTCACCGTTGCCGTGGCCGAGCCCGACGACGGCGAGGTCGTCCACGAGGCGGTAGACCATCGCGCCGTAGAACAAGCCGTTGCCTATGTCGCGTGCGAGGCCGCGCCCTTCGACGGAGTCGAGGAGCAAGAGATCCTGCGCGGCGCTGTCGAAGAGGATGTCGTCGCCGAAGTTGTTCTTCGGCGGTTCGGTGTAGAAGCGCAGCGCGAGGCCGCCCGGGCCCATCACGCCGGTCGTCACGTACTGCCACCAACGGAACCGGTCCCAAGACTCGTCCCACTCCACGCGGTTCGGTTTGTCGTACCGCATCGCGATCGGATCGAGGACGAGCGGATCGCTCTCTTCAGCGGGTTCGGGGGCAGCGAGGACGAGGAGTCCACTGAGTAGCGCAGCGTTCATGACCCCTCCGCTAGAGCACGCCGCGTGCCGACGCTCTTTCGCGTGACCGGCTCACGGACCGCGTGTCGCTCCGCCCCGGGCGTGTCGGATCGCTACGTGTGGCCCCGGGGACGGTGCGTGCGGCGGCGCGTTGCCGCGCGGCACGGCGCGTGCTGATCTGATCGACATGGAATCGATCAACCCGGCGACCGGCCAGACCATCCAGACGTACCCGACGATGAAGGACGGCGAAGTCGACGAGCGCATCGGCGCGGCGCACCGCGCGGGGCTCGAGTGGCGCAACAGCACGCTCGCGGATCGCACGGAGCGACTCACGCGCCTCGGCGCGACGCTGAAGGAGAACCGTCGGCGCTTCGCCGAACTCATGGCGGCGGAGATGGGCAAGCCGCTCACGCAGGGTCTCGCGGAGATCGATAAGTGTGTACTGGCCTGTGACTACTACGCGCAGAAGGCGGAGGAGCTCCTCGCGCCGGAGGCGATCGACTCGGACGCGTCACTGTCGAAGGTGAGCTTTCAGCCGGTCGGCACGATCCTGTCGATCATGCCTTGGAACTTCCCGTTCTGGCAGTTCATGCGCTTCGCCGCGCCGGCGCTCGTGGCCGGCAACTCGATCGTCCTCAAGCACGCGTCGCGCGTCAGCGGCTGCGCGCTCGCGATCGAGGACGCGGTGACGAAGGCGGGCTTCCCGTCCAATCTCGTGCGCGCGCTGCTCGTGCCGGGCTCCGCGGCGGAGAAGCTCGTCGCGGACCCGCGCATCGCGATGGTCACGTTCACCGGGAGCTCGGACGTCGGGCGCCGCATCGGCGCGGCCGCGGGCGGTGCTTTGAAGAAGTGTGTGCTCGAGCTCGGCGGCAGCGATCCGTACGTCGTCCTCAGCGACGCCGATCTCGAGAACGCCGCGTCCGCTTGCGCGACGAGCCGCCTCATCAACAACGGCCAGAGCTGCATCGGCGCGAAGCGCTTCATCGTCGTCGCCGAACACCGCGCCGCGTTCGAGAAGCTCGTCTCGGACAAGCTCGCCTCCGCGAAGGTCGGCGACCCGATGCAGGAAGACACGGAGCTCGGCCCGCTCGTCGGCGTCCCCGCACGCGACGAGTTGCACGGCCAGGTGACGAAGAGCATTGAGGCCGGCGCGCGCCTCGTGTGCGGCGGACAGATCCCCGACCGCGAAGGCGCCTGGTACCCGGCGACGCTGCTCGCCGACGTGAAGCCGGGGATGCCGGCCTACGACGAGGAGCTCTTCGGACCGGTCGCCGCGCTCATCGAAGCGAAGAGTGACGACGACGCGATCCGGATCGCGAACGACACGCCGTTCGGCCTCGGCGCCGCGGTGTTCACGAAGGACTCGACGCGAGGCGAGAAGATCGCCGAGTACGAGCTCGACGCGGGCTCCTGCTTCGTGAACACGTTCGTCCGCTCGGACCCGCGGCTGCCGTTCGGCGGGGTCAAGGAGTCCGGCTTCGGCCGCGAGCTCGGCCCGTACGGGATCAAGGAGCTGGTGAACATCAAGACCGTCTACGTCGCGTAGGCCGGGTCCTGACGATCCGCGCGGCGCTCACCCAAAGCGCCGCGCTCTGGTCCATGCTGTCACGTCGATCCGGGCTGTCGGTCACGGCTTCGTGCGGCACGTCGGCTGCATTCTTCGCTCGTCATCGGCCGCGACACGCGGCGGGAAGGAATGACGTACAGAAGATGACGCAGACCAAGAAGGACATCGACCAACTCAACAGCTTTCTCCGCGGCGAACTCTCCGCCGTGGAGACCTACGAACAGGCGATCCACAAGGTGGACGATCCGATCGTGAAGCAGGCGCTCGGGCGCATCCAGGCGTCGCACCGCGAGCGCGTGACGAAGCTCCAGTCGCAGATCGCTTCGGTCGGCGGGACGCCCGCGACGGACTCCGGGCCGTGGGGCTCGTTCGCGAAGCTGGTGGAGGGGGGTGCCAAGACGTTCGGCGAGAAGGCCGCGCTCGAAGCGCTGATGCAGGGCGAGGACCACGGTCGCCGCGACTACGAGACCGACCTCGACGATCTGACGCCGCCGACGCGCGCGTGGCTCCAGCGGGAGATCATCCCCGCGCAGCTCGCGACGAACGACGCGCTCGCGCGCATCCAGTCGCGGATCTGAGCGTCAGCGAATGCTCGGCCGGACACGAAGCACGCTCCGTGTCCGGCCGACTCCGGACCGAACGCTCTTCACCTCATCAACATCACGGACTTCACGTTCACGAACTCGTGGAGCCCGAAACCACCGTGCTCGCGTCCGTAGCCCGACGCCTTCACGCCACCGAACGGCATGTTCGGCTGCGCGAGCCCGAAGCCGTTCACGAACACCATGCCGGTGTCGAAGTACTTCGTCGCCAGCTCCACGGCCTTGTCCT
>JAUHYN010001165.1 GCA_030426505.1 bacterium
AACCTCGCCGTCGCGACGCCGACGACGAACTGAACCACGGCACCGTCGATGCAGTGTCGATGCAGTGTCGATGCGGTGTCGATGCGGTGTCGATGCGCCGTCGAGGGCGTCTCCGGCGATCGGGCCCCTGAGCGGTGGTCGGCCGATGTGGCGGGGTGGGCGGCATCGGCCGCGCCCTGCGGCCTCGACGTTCAGTCGAGGCGCTCGATGATCGTGGCGTTCGCCATCCCGCCACCCTCACACATCACCTGGAGGCCGAATCGACCGCCCGAGCGTTCGAGCTCGTGGACCAGCGTCGTCATCAACCTGGCACCGGAGCACCCCAACGGGTGACCGAGCGCGATCGCGCCGCCGTTCACGTTCACGCGGTCGGCGAGGTCCTCCATGTCGAGGCGCCGGAGCACCGCGAGAGACTGCGCGGCGAACGCTTCGTTGAGCTCGAAGAGATCCACGTCGTCGAGCTTGAGATCGAAGCGCTTGATGAGGCGCTCGACCGCCGGCACCGGGCCGATGCCCATGATGCGCGGGTTCACGCCGACCGACTGCGACCCGATCCACCGGGCGAGCGGGCGCTTCTGCGCGCTCTTCGCGACGCTCTCGTTCGTGAGCACGATGCACGCGGCGCCGTCGTTGAGCGGGCTCGAGTTCCCCGCGGTGACGGTGCCGTTCTTTCGAAAGACCGTGCGCAGCTTGCCGAGCTTCTCGAGCGAGGAGTCGGGCCGCGGGCCCTCGTCGCGGTCGGCGATCAGCGGATCGCCCTTCTTCTGGGGGATGTGGACGGGGATGCGCTCGTCCTCGAAGCGCCCGGCTGCCTCGGCGGCGAGCGCCTTCTTGTGCGACTCGAGCGCGAAGCGATCCTGATCCTCGCGCGAGATCGCCATCTGCTCGGCGAGGTTCTCCGCGGTCTCGCCCATGCTCTCGAGCGGGAAGAGATCCTCCATGCGCTTGTTGCCGAAGCGCCACCCGAGCGTCGTGTCGTACATCGTGCGGTTGCCCGTCGCGAAGCCGTCGTCGCCCTTCTCGACCACGAGCGGCGCGCGGGTCATCGACTCCACGCCGCCCGCGAGGACGATGTCCGCTTCCCCCGTCGCGATCATGCGCGCCGCGTTGTTCACCGCGGTGAGGCCCGACGCGCACAAGCGATTGACGGTGAAGCCGGGGACGCTGTTCGGCATGCCCGCCAGGAGGAGTGCCATGCGCGCGACGTTGCGGTTGTCCTCGCCGGCCTGGTTCGCGCAGCCCATCACCACCTCGTCGACGGACGCGCCCGCGATGCCGGTGCGCTCGAGGGCGGCGCGGATGACGGTCGCGAGGAGGTCGTCGGGGCGGACGCTGGAGAGCATTCCGCGGTGGCGCCCGATCGGGGTGCGGACGGCGTCGAGGATGTAGACGTCTTGCACGTCGCCGAACCTAGTACGCCTCGCGTCGAACTGCGAGTGTGCTATCCAGACCCCGTGCGATCCGTAGGGGTGGGGATCATCGGCTGGGGGCTCGCCGGGCGCGGGTTCCACGGGGCCTTCGTACGCGCCGTGGACGGCCTCGATCTCGTGGCCGTCGCGACGTCCCGCGATGTGGACCGCGACGTGTTCGGCGCCGTCGACGTCGTGGACGTGGACACGTTACTGACGCGTGAAGACGTCGAACTGGTGGTCGTCGCTTCCCCGAACCTGTCGCACGTCCCCCACGCCGAGGCCGCGCTCGCCGCGGGCAAACACGTGGTCGTGGAGAAGCCCGTCGCGCCCGACGCCGACGCGATGCGCGCGCTCGTGGACACCGCGCGCGCCGCGGACCGCCTCGTCATCCCGTTCCAGAACCGGCGCTTCGACGGTGACTTCCTCACGGTGAAGCGCCTGATCGAAGAGGGGCGCCTCGGCGCGGTCCATCGGTACGAATCGACTTGGCCGGCGTACCGCCCGTCGCTCGCGCAGCGCTCCGCGTGGAAGGCCGAGCCGGATCCGATGCACGGCGTGATGTTCGATCTCGGGCCGCACCTGATCGATCAGGCCATCGCGCTGTTCGGTCGGCCCACGCACGTGTCCGCGCGGGTGCAGACGCGGCGCCCCGGTTCGCCCGTCACGGACGCGTTCGCGATCGAGCTGCGCTACGGCGCGCTGACCGTGCGGGTCGGGGCCGATCACCTCGACCCGATCGCGCGCCCGCGCTTCGCGGTGATCGGCGACGCGGCGACGTACGAGAAGCACGGCGTGGACGCGCAGGAAGACCAGATCCGCGCCGCGAAGCTGCCGCACGCGACCGAGGACTGGGGCGTCGAAGATCCTTCGGCGTACGGTCGACTGATCACGCCCGAGGGTGCCACGCAGGTCCCGACCGAGCGCGGCGACTATCGACACTTCTACGCGGCGGTGCGCGACGCGATCGTCGGGGGCGGACCGTCGCCGATCGATCCCGCCGACGTGATCCTGCAACTCGAGATCCTCGACGCCGCCGTGCGGTCCGAGGCGACGAACACGATGATCCCGTTCGAGGAGGCGACCCGATGAAGGCGACCTACGCGCTGATCCCCGACAAGGGCCAAGCGACGATCGAGACCGAAGACCTCGATCCTTCGCAGCTCGCGCCGGGGCAGATCCTGGTGCGCGCCGAGTACACGGTGATGAGCGGCGGCACCGAGCTCGCGGCGTTCACCGCGCTGTCGAAGAGCGTCTACAAGAAGGACGGCTGGAACGCGTACCCGTGGCGGCCTGGCTACGGCCTCGTGGGGCGCGTCGTCGCGGCCGCGGATCGCACGCGGGGCCTCGCCGAGGGCGACCGGGTGTTCTGCTTCGGCAAACACGCGTCACTACAGATCTACGACCTCGACAGCCCCAAGCCGTTCCGCGCCGCGTTCGAGATCGGCGAAGATCTCGACGGCCAGCGCGCGGTGGTCGCGCGCTTGGCGTTGGTCGCGATGACCGCGCTGCAGATGAGCG
>JAUHYN010001166.1 GCA_030426505.1 bacterium
GTGGCACCCCTGCTCGTCCCAGTAGTTGCCTTGGATCTCGTAGCTGATGTCCTCGTTGACGGTCGCGAGCATCGGGCGGTTCGACGACGGCTTGCAGAACACCCGCCGCGCCCCGCTCGTCGGGACGTAGCCGGGGCTCACGGTCTGGTACGTGCCGTACGTGTAGCAGGCGGCCGGCGTGCCGCCGCCCCCCGCGCCGAAGATCTCGTCCTCGGTCTCGAAGGTCTCGTCCTCGACGCCGCCGCAGGCGACCGCGGTGGTGAGGAGGCAGAAGGAGAAGAAGATGCTGGAGTACTGTTTCATGCCCGGACCCAAGAGCACTCGTCGTGCCAGGCGTTCGTCGGGCGGCGGAGGCTCCGCGGGCGGCGCCGCGATCGGCGGGGAGCGTCGAACCCGGCAAGACTCGCCACATCACCTGGCGAATCTCGCACGGTCGCCGGGTCTTACTGCGGCGGGACCGCGAGGAGGCGCTCCGCTTCCTCGATGTTGAGGCGCGCCGCCGCGTGGTCGCCGTTCAAGAGGGCGTCGGCCGCGTCGTTCGTGTAGCGCCACACGGTGTTCGGGATCGGCCTCTGCGCGGCCTGGCGCTGTTTGATCTCCGCGCTGATCGCGCCGTAGCGATTCCGCAGATCGGTGTGCGCCCGGTCCCCGCTCTTGATCTTCGCGACGAGCGTTCCGATCCCGATGCCGACCGCGATCGCGAACAGCAGCAGCCCCGCGAGGAGCATAAGGTTCCGCTTCGCCGAGGACGTCCGCTTCGCCGGGCGCGCCTTCTTCACGCTCCCCGTCGCGCGCTGTGGCGGCCGGGGCTGCGCAGTCGGCGCGGGCCCGCTCGTCCGCGCCTTCACGCGCGCCGCCGACGGGTCGCTCTTCGCGACCTCCTGGATCGCGCGCGGCGCCGAACGCGACGGGCGGAAGGTCGGATCCAACCCGCCGTCGTCGGCCGGCGGCGCCGACGTCGCGCCGCCCACCGGCTTCACGATCACCGAGTCCGGGTTGCTCCGACGCGCGCGCGGCCCACCGAGGGGCGTCGCGCCCGCCGCGCCGTTCGGCGCGCGCAGCGGCGGGAGGCTCGCCGGATCCGGGTTCGTGATCCCGCCCGGCGCGAACGAGTCGAGGTTCTTGCCGAGGCCGGCACGATCGACGAACCCCGGGAGCTGCGTGTCCGCGTCCCCATCCGACGTGTCGACGTCGAGCAGATTCACGCCGCCGTTCACGCCGCCGTCCGGGAAGAACGACACGGCCCGGGTGGGCATGTGGTCTTCTTCCTCTTCGAGCTCGTGGACGTGCGCGACGTTCGCCGCCATCGTGACGTCGCTCGGCCCCGGCGCGTCCCCATCGAACGACGGCGCCGGCCGCCCGCCGATCTGCGCGACCGCGGAGTGGATCTCGTCCTCGACGAGGTCCAGCTCGGTGCCCTGGTGTTCGTCGAACACCGCGGTCTCGAGATCCTTCGGCCCCTCCAGGCGCGACCCGGCGCGCGGGCGCGCGAGCACGACGGTGCCCTCGGACTGGACGACGTACTCCTCGATGTCGATCTGCGAGATGCGATCGCGCTCTTCGAGCTCCTCGCCCTTCTCCGCCTCGAACAGCTTGCCGAGCCAGTGGCCGACCGCCGTGCGCGGGACGAGGAGGCTCGCGTTGCGCGCGTCGTTCGTGATCTGCGCGAGGAGCTTCGCGGCGTCGCCGGGGCGTCGCGACGGATCCTTGTCGAGCAATCGGTGAACGAACGTCACCAGCCACGGCGGGAGGTCCGGGCGCAGATCCGACAGCGGCCGCACCGTCTCCGAGAGGACCTTGAGCAGCACCTCGGCCGTCGTCCCCTGGTGCGGCGCGACGCCGGTGAGGAAGCGGTACATCACCGCCCCGAGGCCATACAGGTCCGACGCCGGCGACGCGGGCTCACCGCGGATCACCTCGGGCGCGAGGTAGTGCGGCGTGCCGAGGATCTCGCCGTGGTTCGTGAGGTTGCTCCCCTCGGTGAGGAGCGACTTCGCGAGGCCGAAGTCCGCCACGCGCGCGATCCCGTCGTAGCCGACCAGCACGTTCCCGGGCGTGACGTCGCGGTGCACGAGGCGCAGCGGCTTACCGTCCGGCTCGCGCACGCCATGGACGTACCCGAGCCCGGCGAGTGTATCGATCAGCAGCCGGATCGCGACGGCCGCCGGCCCGCCCTGCCCGCGCTCGCGGAGGCGGTCCGCGACGATGCCGGTGTCCTTGCCCATCACGAGCACGGACGCGACGTAGAGCTGGCCCTCGACGGAGCCGACGTCGAGTGTCCCCACCACGTGCTGGTGGGAGAGCCGGACGGCGAGCTCGGACTCGTGCTGGAAGCGCTCCGCGAACGTGGGGACGCGCGCCACGTCCGGTCGCAGCCGCTTGACGGCCGCGAGCGGGTTCTCGTCCCACGGGGTTCGGGCGATGAAGACCTCGCCCATCCCCCCCCGGCCGAGCGTTCGGACGATCAGGAACGGTCCGAAGCGATGGAGACTCGGGTCCAACACGAGGGAAGAAGCTCAGCGGGAGTCTAGCATCATTCCGCGGCTGTATTTATTGGATGGCCTCGTCCCGCTCCTGGTTCCACATCGCCCACTCGGCCGCGGCGCCCACGTCCGTGAAGTCCTCCGCGGGGGCGATCTCGCCGAGCGCCGTCACCTTCACCTGCTTCATCGAGGTGGCGATGACCTCTTCCCACTGCTTCTTGTCGATGCGCGTGGGCCCCGCGACCTGCGTTCGGGCGCGGCGCTTGTACGGGTCCTCGTTCTTCTTCACGCCGACCGTCCCCGTGTAGACCTTCACCAGGCTCGACAGGTCCGTATTCGCGACGACCGTGAACGACGTCCCGCGCACGCCCGCGACCGCGTTGTCCGTCTGCACCTCGAACTTGCTGCCGCCCGACATGCGCTTCGCGACCTTCGCCCACAG
>JAUHYN010001167.1 GCA_030426505.1 bacterium
ACGCCGGACGGCATCGACACCGACTGCGACGGCGTCATCGACATCGGTCGCCCGAACAGCGGCGGCTGCGTGCCCCAGCCGATCGACGACGACGGCGACGGCATCCCCGACGGCATCGACACCGACTGCGACGGCGTCATCGACGTCGGCCGCCCCGGCGGCGGCGGCGGCGGCGGCGGTGGTGGCGGCGGCCAGTGCATCCCGCAGCCGATCGACACCGACGGCGACGGACGCCCCGACGGCCTCGACACCGACTGCGACGGCGTCATCGACATCTCCACCTGCCGCCCGCAGGCGATCGACGACGACGGCGACGGCATCCCGGACGGCATCGACACCGACTGCGACGGCGTCATCGACGTGGCCTTCACGCCCCCGAGCGGCGGCGGCCGGTGCGTCCCGCAGGTCATCGACACCGACGGCGACGGCCGCCCCGACTGCCTCGACGTGGACTGCGACGGCGTCGGCGACATCTGCCGCTGAGCCCGCTTCGGCGCGGCCGATGTCCATCATCCGGCCGCGCCGGCCCCACCGGCCGCACCCACCGCCCGGCAAACGACGCCTCACCAGCGCCCGCCCGACCTGCTACCGTCCCGCGCATGAGCGAGACCCCCTGGCGTCCGACCGCCTGCATCCTCTGCGAGTGCAACTGCGGCATCGAAGTGCAGCTCGGCGGCGACGACGACCGCCACCTCGTCCGGCTCCGCGGCGATCGCGCGCACCCCGCGTCGCGCGGGTACGCCTGCGAGAAGGCGCACCGCCTCGACCACTACCAGAACGGGCGCGACCGGCTCCTCCACCCGCAGCGGCGCCGACCGGACGGTACGTTCGAGACGATCGACTGGGACACTGCGATCCGCGAGGTCGCCGAGCGCCTCACGCGGGTGCGCGACGACCACGGCGGGAGCTCGATCTTCTATTACGGCGGCGGCGGCCAAGGGAACCACCTGCCCGGCGCGTACTCGTTGTCGACGCGACGCGTGCTCGGCTCGCGCTACCGATCGAGCGCGCTCGCGCAGGAGAAGACCGGCGAGTTCTGGGTCAACGAGCGCATGCTCGGCGGCTACACGCGCGGCGACTTCGAGCACTGCGAAGTCGCGTTCTTCCTGGGCAAGAACCCGTGGTTCTCGCACTCCATCCCGCGCGCGCGCGTCACGCTCCGCGAGATCTCGCGCGACCCGAACCGCACGCTGATCGTCGTCGATCCGCGCCGCACCGAGACCGCCGAGCTCGCGGACATCCACCTCCAGGTCAAACCGGGCACCGACGCGTGGCTCATGTCCGCGCTCGTCGCGATCCTCTGTGAGGGCCTCGTCGATGAGGCGTTCTGCGCGCCGGACAACGTCGAAGGCCTCGATGAAGTGCGCGCGCGCTTCGCGGACGTCCCCGTCGCGGAGTACTGCGCACACGCCGGCGTCGAGGAGGCGCAGGTGCGCGAGGTCGCGAAGCGCATCGCGGGCGCGAGCTCGGTCGCGAGCTTCGAAGACCTCGGCGTGCAGATGAACCACCACTCCACGCTCGTGAGCTACCTGCACAAGCTCACGTGGCTCCTCACCGGAAACCTCGGCAAGCCCGGCGCGCAGTTCTTCCCGACGCCGCTCGTCGCGATCGCCGACGGCAAGACGAAGCGCAACAGCCCCGTCACCGACGCGCGCATCGTGGGCGGACTCGTCCCGTGCAACGCGATCGCGGACGAGATCCTCACCGACCACCCCGATCGCTTCCGCGCGATGATCGTCGAGTCCGCGAACCCCGCGCACTCGCTCGCCGACAGCCCGCGCATCCGCGAAGCGCTCGGCGCGCTCGACACACTCGTCGTCATCGACGTCGCGATGAGCGAGACGGCGCGCCTCGCCGACTACGTGCTCCCCGCCGCGACGCAGTTCGAGAAGGCGGAGGCCACGTTCTTCAACCTCGAGTTCCCGAACAACTACTTCCACCTCCGCCCGCCGCTCTTCGACGCACCGGAGGGCCCGCTCCCCGAAGCCGAGATCCACGCGCGCCTGGTGGAGGCGATCCAGCCGTTCGACCCCGAGCCGTTCGACGCGCTGCGCGCCGCCGCCGAAGAGGGCCTCGAGCGCTACGCGCAGGTCTTCATGGAGAAGGTCGCGTTCGACTCGAAGCTCAACGTGATCGCCCCGTACGTGTTGTACCGGACGCTTGGGCCGTCGCTCCCTGCGGGCATGGCGTCGGGCGCGGTGCTGTGGGGGCTCGCTCTTCAGTGCGCGGCGAAGTTCCCGGCCTCGGTCGCGCGCGCCGGCTTCGAGGGCTCGCCGATGGACGCCGCCAACGCGATGTTCCAGGCGATCCTCGACCACCCCTCCGGCGTGGTGTTCGCGGTCGACGAGTGGAGTGAAGTGCGCGGTCGCGTCGGCACGCCCGACAAGAAGATCCACCTCGCGCTCGAGGACCTCCTCGACGAACTCACCCGGCTCGAATCCGGTCCGCCCGCCGCCGACCCGGCGTTCCCGTTCACGCTCTCCGCGGGCGAGCGCCGCGCGTTCACCGCGAACACGATCGTGCGCGACCCCGCGTGGCGAAAGAAGGACGGCGGCGGCGCGCTCCGCTTGCACCCGGAAGACGCCGCCGCGCTCGGCGTCGCCGAAGGCGAACGCGTCCGCCTCCGCACGGAGCGCGGCAGCGTCGAGGTCGGCGTGACGATCGACCCCGCGATGCAGCCGAAACACATCGCCCTCCCGAACGGGATGGGCCTCGCCGGCGACGACGCCGGAAGCGGCGGCATCCCCGCGAACGAACTCACCACCACCGCCCACCGCGACCCGTTCGTCGGCACGCCCTGGCACAAGAACGTGCCCGCCCACCTCGAGCGGGCCTAGACCCTATGGAGTGACCGGCCCGCGATCGTAGCGCCGTACACTGACGGCCTCACAAAGATCGCGGGTTACCGCCTTGCGGCGG
>JAUHYN010001168.1 GCA_030426505.1 bacterium
AGAACTCAGCGTGCGGGGCGGTACGGATCGCGTCAACCCGTGCTAAAGCAGATCACGAGGTCATGAGCACCGACGAGCTCACCCCCACCGATCTCGACCTCGCCGTCGGCACCAAGGTCGGTGAGTACGTCATCGAGCGCAAGCTCGGATCCGGGACGTTCGGCGCGGTCTACGGCGCCATCCAACCGCTGATCGGCAAGCAGGTCGCGGTGAAGGTCTTGTCGCGCAAGTACTCGGCGGACCCGAGCGTGGTGTCGCGGTTCATCGCCGAGGCGCGGGCGGTCAATCAGATCCGCCACAAGAACATCATCGACATCTTCTCGTTCGGGCAGCTCCAGGACGGTCGGCACTACCACGTCATGGAGCTCCTCGAAGGGGAGACCCTCGACCTGTACCTACGCCGCCAGGGGGGCCGCCTCGCGATCGATGATCTCATCCCGATCCTCCGCGGGCTCGGTCGCGCGCTCGACGCCGCCCACGCCTCGGGCATCGCCCACCGCGACCTCAAGCCGGCAAACGTGTTCCTCGGTCACGACGAAGAGGGGCGCGTCTTCCCGAAGCTCCTCGACTTCGGCATCGCGAAGCTCCTCACGGACGACCTCCCCAAACAACACTCCACCGCGACGGGCGCGGCGGTCGGGACGCCCGACTACATGTCACCCGAACAATGTCAGGGGCCGAACGTCGACCACCGGACGGACATCTACTCGTTCGGGGTCATGACCTTCCAACTCATGACCGGTCACCTCCCGTTCAAGGGCGCGAGCGTGGTCGAGCTGTTGATGAAACACATGACGGCGGAGGCGCCGAAGCCATCTTCGGTCGCGCCGGACCTGGACGAGGCGCTGGACGCCCCGGTCCTCGCGATGCTCGCGAAGGCGCCCGACGATCGGCCGCCGTCGCTCGCCGCCGCCGTCGCGCAGTTCGAAGAGGCCGCGAAGCAGGCGGGCTACGAGGTCCCCACCCACCACTCGGGGGAGATCAGCGGCCCCGTCGCGATCTCGAGCGGGTCCGTGACGCCGCCCGCGATGCAGCCCGCGTTCGCGGCGACGATCCCGTCGGCGGTTTCGGGTGAGGCCGTGACGCCGACGTCGGGGCGTACGCGGACCGTCGCGATCGTGGTGGGCCTGGCGATGCTCGTTGTCGTCGCGCTCCCGTTCGTCCTCGACACGAAGCCGCAGGCGACCGCCGAGGTCGCGCCGCCGCCGCCGCCGCCGCCGGTCGCCGAGGCCCCGCCTCCGCCCGCGACCGAGGAGCCCCCCGCGTCGGTGCAGCTGTGGTTCGCGGGTGCGCCGGCGGGTGCGCAGGTGTTCCTCGACGAAGAGCTGATCGGGACCGCGCCGGGGCCGACCGCCGTCCCGCGCTCGGACGCGCCGGTGACGCTCACGTTCCGCGCGGAGGGCTACGATGACGCCGCGCAGTCGGTCGCGCTCACGAAGAACGCGACGGTGACCGTGGTGATGAAGAAGAAGCCGGCGCCGCCCCCGCCGACGAAGCGCCGCAAGACCAACGGGACGTCGACGAAGCGCCGCGTGGATCCGGACAGCACCGAGAAGCCCGACTGGTGAGCCTCAACGGATGACGGGGAGGCGCGACTCGGGTTCGAAGGGATCGGAGTCGGGGTCGGAGAGGAAGGCGCCGATGCCGAGCTCGTCGAGCGCGGCGCGTTGGTAGTGAAGGAGGACGGCGTCGCGGACACGCTCGTTGTAGGCGTCGATCGCCGCGGCGAAGATCTCGCGGCTGCGTTGTCGGTGCTCGGGCCGCAGCTGCCGCGATTGGCAGCGCGAGCCCCAGACCACTTCGCGCCGGGCGGCGGAGAGGCTGTACGGGAACCGCTCGCAGGAGGTGGGCCAGGCGTCGTGGATCGAGCAGCGCAGATCGTCGTCGAGCGCGGCGCACCGGCGCAGCGGGCCGATCTGTTTGAGGACGGGGAGCGTCCGCCAGAGGTGCGACTTCGCGAGGTCGGCCAAACCGGGGCGCTCGTCGAGGACGTCCGGGGGGAACCGTGGCTTGTCGCGACTGATGAGGTCGGTGTGGCCGGCGTCCATCAGGACCGCGATGTCTTTGAGGCGGAGCGAGACCACGTTCTCGAAGCCGGCGCAGCACGTGTTCTGGCAGCGCGGGCAGTCGGGGACGAGGCCCGCCGCGACCTTGTTGGCGATCTGCGAGGAGACGAGGAGCTCGGTGTCGAAGTCCGCCCGAAGCGCCAGCTCGCGGAACACGTCCTTGGATACGAGGCGGCGCCACCCGCTCCGGTAGGGGCGCCACAGCGCGTCGAGCGCCAGCTGGGTCGGGCCCGAACTCGGCACGAGCGCGATCATGCAATGACGAGCGACGTTTGGCGAAGGTAGAAAGAGGCGCGTGACGGTCGTGACGACCATCGCGGCGGCGCTGATCGCGGCGCCCGCTCCGCTGACGCTCGAAGGCGCGATCGAGATCGCGCAAGAGCAGGCGCGGGACACCGTGCGCGCGCGGGCCGACGTGTTGATCGTCGACGCGCAGAAGCTCCGCGCCATCGGCGCGGTGTTGCCGCGGGTGGATCTGTCGCTGCGCGCGTCGGCGACGCACCAGGATCGGATCGTCTACGAGGCGCCGTACTATCTGAGCTGCGACACCGCGAGGCGGGACGAACTGTGCGACGAGGCGCCGTACCTCCCGCCGCGCGAGGAGCCGCACCTCAACGCCGCGGTGGACGGGGTGCGCGACTTCTTCGTCTTCAACGATCTGTTCCTCGCGAACTTCTCCGCGGGGATCACGGTGCGTCAGGTCGTCTACGACGGCGGGCGCTGGTGGACGGAGATCGGGCGCTTCGACGATCTCGTGCGACTGCGGCGCGCGACGTTGCGTGAGGTCGAGGGCAACGTCCGGCTCGCGCTGAACACCCAGCGCGACGGCGGGGTCGCCGTCCCGGGGCAG
>JAUHYN010001169.1 GCA_030426505.1 bacterium
CCCTCGGGGTGTTCGTAGAGGCGGCGCGCGAGGAGGCCGCTCGCGTAGACCGCCTTCGGGAGGTTCGGATCACCGCCCTGCCCCAACACGCCGTCCACGCCCCACGGCATGAACACGAACCGTGACGACCCCGGCTCGGCGTAGACGTAGAAGTTGTTGGTGTTGCCCGCGTAGCCGTCCCAGTGCCCGATGAGGACCTCGGTCGCCCAGAACACGAGGTACGCATCGAGGTCGATCACGGCTTCGACCGCCCCGATCAGATCGTCGTCGCTGACCTGGAGCGCCGCAGTGACGGCGGCGATCAGCGCGCGGTCATCCGGATCCTCCCGGTTCGTCTTCTTCTCGAGCGTCCCCGTCCAGCCGTCGCGGAAGTCGCTGAGCGTGCCTTCGTACAACAGCCCCTCGTCGTCGGCGAAGTGTTCGCGCAGGTACGGCTTCTTGACCGGCTCCACGTGCGCGTACACGCCGAGGTCCTCGCCGTTCACCGAGACCCGCGCGTAGTTGCAACGCGGTGCGGGCACGCCCACGCGCGCGAACGTGGCGTACGCGAGGCACTGCCGGACGATCGCCGGATCCTGCCGCGCGTTGTTGAAGGTCATGCGGATGAGCCCGCCGAGGTGCTGCCCGATCTCGTACTCGTCGAACTTCACTTTCAACGAAGGCCGCAGCTCGCTGAGGCTCCCGATGAACCCCTTCTTCCGCACGCCGACGTTCGCCACCGTCTCCCCGTCCACCGTCACCGTCCCGGGGAAGTAGGTGTACGGCGAAGGGAACGGCTCCGACTGGCAGTCGCCCGCGAGCAGCGTCCCGATGTCGCGCGTCTGCATCCGCAGCGCGTCCCAGTCCTCGGGCGCGAGCGTGATCTCGACGTCGAGCAATCGATCCGGCGCGTAGTACGGCGCCGGATCCGGCCGCGGCGGCGGCAGCTCGATCACGCCGCCGTCCCGCGCGCCGCCATCGCGGGGCGTGTCGAGCGGTTCGCTCTCGTCCGTCCCGCAGGCGACCAAGCCGAGCACGAGGAGGACGCCGAGCCGCTTCACGACTCACAGCATAGCTCAACCCCGGGTCGGTGACATGACCGTGAACTCGGCACCGTCTCTACAACCCGAGCACGTCGTTCATCGAGTAGAGCCCCGGTGAGGCCCCCGCGAGGAAGTGCGCCGCCGCGATCGCCCCGGCCGCGAACGTATCGCGGGTCGCTGCGCGGTGCGTCAACTCCACGCGCTCCGTGTCGCTCACGAGGTACACGGTGTGCTCGCCGATGATGTCGCCGCCGCGGATCGCCATCATCCCGATCTCTTCACGCCCGCGCGCGCCAGTCTCGCCCGCGCGCGCGCAGACCGCGTCGCGCTCGATGTCCTGCCCGCGCGCTTCGGCGGCCGCGCGGCCGAGCGACCACGCCGTGCCGCTTGGGGCGTCGCGCTTCTTGTTGTGGTGCAGCTCGAGGATCTCGAGGTCGTACGCCGCGAGCGCCTTCGACGCGCGCCGCACGAGATCGGTGAGCACCGCGATCCCCAGCGAGAGGTTCGGCGCGATCACCACCGGCACCTTCGCCGCGTAGCCCTCGAGGGTCGCGCGCTCGCTCGCGTCGAACCCGGTCGTCGCCATCAGGATCGGCGCTCCGACCTCGGCCGCGCGCGCCGCGTGCTCCAACGCCGCCGCCTTCGTCGCGACCTCGATCAACACGCGCCCCTCGGCGATCGCCGAGGCGTCCGACGAGAACGTGAGCCCGCCCCCGTCCGTCCCGACCACCGTATCGATCGAGCGCCCGTCGACCGCCGACGTCGCGCGGACCAACGCGGCCGCGAGCTGCAGCCGATCGTCCGCGAGCGCGCGCGCGACGATGCGACGACCGAGCCGCCCCGCCGCGCCCGACACCACCACCTGGGTCAAGACATGAACCCTTCGAGTGAAGCGTCGTCCGTCGCGCCGCGGTACGTATCGAGCGCCGCGCGCAGCTTCTTCATGAGCGCGTCGTCCGCGGCCACCAGCGGCGAACGCACGCGCGGGTGACACCACCCGCCGAGCGACACCATCGCCTTGACGGGGATCGGGTTCGACTGCAGGAACAACGCCCGCGACAGATCGATGATGCGTCGGTTGAGCGGCTGCGCCGTCGCGTAGTCGCCCTCCGCGGAAGCCGCGACCAACCGCACCGTGTCCTTCGGCGCCACGTTGCTGACCACGCTGATCACGCCCTGCCCGCCCGTCGCGACGAACGGCAGGATCGTGAAGTCGTCCCCCGAGAGCAGCGCGAGCTTACCGCCCGTCGCGGTGATCTGCTCCGCCGCGCGCTGCATGTTCGCGGTCGCGTCCTTGATCGCGACGATCGCGCCGATCTCCACGAGGCGCCCGAGCGTCTCCGGCTGGATGTCGCTCACCGTCCGCCCCGGCACGTTGTAGAGCACGATCGGGATCCCGCACGCCTCCCACACCGCCTTGAAGTGCTGGAACAGGCCCTCCTGCGTCGGCTTGTTGTAGTACGGGCACACGACCAGCGCGGCGTCGATGCCCCACGCCTTCGCGCGGTTCGTCTGCTCGATCGTCACGCGCGTGGAGTTGCTGCCCGTCCCCGCGATGACCGGCACCTTGCCGTCCGCGAGCTCGACCGCGGTGCGCACCACGGTCTCCTGCTCCTCGTTGGTCAGACACGGCGTCTCGCCGGTCGTGCCGCACGGGACGAGGCCGCTGATGCCCTGGTCGAGCTGCTTGGTGACGATGCGCTTCAGCGCCGCGACGTCCACCTTGTCGTCGCTGTCGAACGGGGTCACGAGCGCGGTGAGCGCGCCCTTCAAACGATCGGCGATGGTCATTTGGTCTCTCCTTCGCCCGCGCCGGTGAGCCATTCGGGGAACGACTCGCCGTCCGTGAGCGCTTCGATCCGCTCGCGTTGGCGGACCACACTGTAACGATCTT
>JAUHYN010000063.1 GCA_030426505.1 bacterium
TGGAAGCTGCCCCACTTGCTGCGGAACTCGGCCGCGGCGGCGTTGGACATCTTCACTTCCTTGCCGTCGATCGTGACGCGGATGCGGCGGTCGAACGCCTTCGCGCGGATGGGGTTCAGGACCGCGCCCTCGGCGCCCTTGGCCCACTTCTTCGAGCCCGGGACGACCTCGCGGTCGTTCAGCTGCGGGCTGCGGAAGATGTCCTGGACGTCCTTCACGGAGAGGCCGTTCGGGAGCTTGTTCTTCACGAGCGTCGCGAGGTTCTGGTCGGCGCGGACGCTCTGCTCGGGCGCGGTGGCGCCGATCTGGGTGCGGATGGTGTTCGTCACGGTCGTCATGGTCGTTCTCCTCGGGGGCTTCCGTCCCCCAGCTCCTCCTGGCACTGGCTTGGGCGTCGTCGCGCCCGGTTCAGCCTGCCCCGATGATTCTTACGCGTTCGATTGTCGGCGGAACGCTTACCTCGCCCCACCTTGCGGGTAGATGTATCGCGTGGTGAGACGTATTGTTGTGTGACAGAACACGTCACATTCGGGGTTCTGTCAGGAAGTCACAGGAAACACTCGGGTTTACTCCCCGAAAAAAATCGCACCGGAGAACGGACGAACCCGATCGGGGAGAGCGCGCGATAATGTGGGTGTGCCGCGCCCAGGTCCGAACCCGCCGCTGTCCTGGCGGCGGCCCGCGGCGCCGCGGCGCGCCGACGCGGATCGGGTGACCGCGCGCGTCCAGACCGAGCTGCTCGGCGAGGTGGACGCGCTGAAGGCCCGGACCGGGACGGGGCAGGAGCAGGGCTCCGAGGCCGGCGGCCCCGAGGTGAACCTGAGGCGGGAGGCGCTCGCGGCGCTGCGCGCGCGGATGTCGCTCGCCGAGCTCGAGGCGCTCCTCCCCAAGCGCGGCGCGAAGGTCCTGAAGAACCTGGCGCGGGACCTCGACTGGATCGAGGCCGCCGAGCGGCAGGGCCTCGCGGCCGGCAAGCCGTTCGACTTCTCGTGGTCGAAGAACCCGATGAGCACGCCGTCGGTGCTGAAGGGCCTCGCCGCGAAGCGCGCGGTCCACGCGGCGGAGCAGGCGGCGGCGATCGCAGAAGACCCGTCCTGTCCCTACGACGCGAGCAACGACTCGCTGCTCGGGCACCTCCAGCTCGACGACGCCGACCTCAGGAGTCAGGTCCTCGCCGACACGCTGATCCAGTTCCGCGCGAAGCGCCGCAGCGAGGCCCTGATGGACGCGGACGTCGCGCCGGATCCCGAGCGCCGCGCGCAGGGCCGCATGGGATCGTCGGGGACGGTCAGCGCCTACGAGCAGCGCCTCGCCGCGCAGTCGATCGAGCCGGGCCGCGGCCTCGCCGCGAAGCGCGAGTACGCGCTCGCGCGCCTCACGATCGGCGGGGCGGTCGCGGGCTCGGTGAACGGGATCTACAAGGGCCGGAACGCGGTCGGGAACCTCACCGGCTTCATCGGGCGCGGCGTCGCCTACGACGCGATCGACGAGGCCGCCGGCTTCTCCGCCAACTTCCACGACGCGATCCACAAGAGCTACTCCGCGAACACGCCGGCCGCGGTCGAACACTTCGTGAAGCGCCAGGCGTTCACCGACGGAGCCGTGGAAGATCGCCCGTACTTGGTGCGCGGCCTCGTCGACGCCGCCAACGCCGAACACCTCGACGACGCCCGCGCGACGCTCGCTGCGCTCGAGCGCGACTACGGCTACGCGGTCCCCGGGCTCGACGCCGCCGCGACCCAGGATGCGCTGAAGACCGCGATCGGCGAACACTTTCGCGCGAACACCCGAGTCGAGGGGATCCGGGACGCGCACCCGGTCGGCGCGGTGACCGCGCTGGGGCTCGTGGCGACGACATACGAGGCGGTCGTCCTCGATCGCCCGACGGTCGACGAACTCGAGAAGAACCTGTTCTTCGCGCAGAGCGCCGCCCCGCAGGTCGCGCAGCTGATCGCCGCGCTCGAGAGGGATGATCCGGCGGCGCAGCTCGAGGCGATCGGCCGCGCGCGCACGGCGCTGAAGGCGGCGTTCTTCGACGTCGAGTCCGGCTACGCGCGGCAGATGCTGTGGCGCCTCGACCGGCGCGTGGAGCTGTTGGCGACCGAGCTCCTCGGGACGGCGGTCGAGCGCGCGCACGCCGAAGCTCCGGACGTGGGCGAGGCCCTCGTCGCGGTGCGCTCCGCACTGCGGAACGTCAACGCGAGCGAGCTCGGCGCGCTCCGGGGGCGGAAGAAGACCGCGCCCGTCGAGGATCTCACGAAGCTCGAGCGTGAGGTCGGCCGGATGATCGACTCGGGCGGCGCGACCGTCGAAGAGCTGCGCGCGTTGATGACGAAGGTCTTTGCTTCGGCGACCGAGGTGGCGGACGCGATGAGCGTCTACTTCCGTCGGCGCGAGTCGGCGATCCGCTTCTCCGATGTCGACGTGGAGCTCGACCCGGACTTCACGGGCAACCTCGTGAAGGAGACGCCGCTCCAACACCTGCTGTCGCTGTCGAACCACCTCCGGACGCTGGGGACGAAGACCGAGATCAGCGCCGAGCAGATCCGCTTCGTGGGCGGGATGCGCGTGCTCAACTCGACCGGCCCGCGTGTGTACGAGCGCATCCTCGTCGCGAAGACGCCCGAGGCGTTGAAGCGGTACGCGCCGACCGTCGACGACCTCTGCGTGGTGCGCTCCGCGGAAGAGAAGAACCTCGTGTACGGCGGCGGCCTCGTCCTCGACACGAAGGACGCCGGCCCGGGCCTCGCCCACGCGGCGGTGTTCGCGAAGGGCCACGGCATCAACGCGATCGCGCTCCCGAACCTCGACGACGTGATCGAGAAGTTCTTCGACAAGGCGAAGGGCGACGGCCCGCACCCCGGCTTCTACGTCGACCCGCGCGCGGAGAGCTTCGTGATCAAGCCGTTGTCCGCCGCGGTGAGCGAGGGGCTCGTGAGGCCCTCCGAGGTGGATCGGCTCCGCCCGGGCTTCAACCTCGACGTCGACTTCTTCGACGTGACCGCCGCCGCCGAGCGCGTGTTGGTGGAGTCGCGCGAGCGTCACCTCTCCGACGCGCACGAGACCCGGCGCATCACCCTGTTCGTCCCCGACCTCGACGACGGCCTCGGGCTCGGGGGCCCCGCGTCCTTCGCGACGCTCGGCGCGCACCCGATCGATCGGGTGCGTCAGGCCGCGGGCGAGAAGGGCGCCGTGCTCGTGGAGCTCGCGAAGTCCGAGCGGCTCGCGGCGCTCGGCGTGGAGGTCCCGGACGGCGGGGTCGTGCCGCCGTTCTCCGTGGCGTCGCTGCTGTCTTCGACGGAGGTCGGCGGCAAGTCGTTGATGGAGCTGTGGGACGCCGCGCCGAACCGCGCGGGCTTCGACGATCCGAAGAAGCGGCTCGGCCAGCTGGCGAGGCTGAAGAAGACCTCCTCCGAGGCGCTGAAGGGCGCGCTGGTGGATGGCAACAAACCCACCGCGCTCGGGCGGCAGCTCTTGGCCGACTTCGCGGATCGGTTCGCGCTCGCGGACGGCGACGACTGGATCTTCCGTTCGAGCTTCACGGCGGAGGACCGCCCGAACAAGAGCGGGGCGGGGCAGTACGACTCGGCGGTGGTGCCCGCGAAGCCGAAGCGGACGTTGGCGCGCCGCCGCCTCGAAGCGGTCGCCGACGTGATCGCCTCGGCGTGGAACGCGTCGGCGGTCGAGAGCAACCTCGCGGCGAACGTACCGCTCGAACACGTGTGGCCGAGCATCGTGGTGCAGCGCGCGCTCGACCCGACGGTGAGCGGCGTGGGCTGCTCGCGCGGGCCGACCGGCGGCTTCGGCGAAGTGAGCTACCAGGCCACGCCGAAGTTCGGCGGCGGCGTGGACGGCGGCGCGTGCGAGGAGGGGACGCTGTCGAGCCGCGACGCCGCGCTGCACACGAAGTACGAAGACCGCGACACCTCGCTCCTCGACGCCGAGCAACAGCGGCTCCTGCGCGAGGCGATCCTCGCGATCGAAGAGGAGTTCCACGAGCGGATCGAACCGGGCCAGGGCCACGCGGTCGACGTGGAGTGGGCGTTCGTGGGCGAGACGCTCCACATCCTCCAGGCGCGGGTCCTCACGGGCGTGTGACCCGCCGCGGACGCGCTATGCTCGGCGCGTGACGGGACCGATCAACCTCCTCGAGCTCGAAGATCTCGCGCGGGCGAAGCTCGCGCAGAACGCGTTCGACTACTACGTGAGCGGCGCGCACGACGAGATCACGCTGCGGAACAATCGCTCCGCGTTCGATCGGATCGAGTTCCTCTACCGCGTCCTCGTCGACGTCTCCGAGCGGTCGATGGCGACCACCGTGTTGGGCCACGAGATCTCGATGCCGGTGGTCCTCGCTCCGACCGCGTTCCACCGGATGGCGTGCCCGGACGGCGAGCTCGCGACGGCGCGCGCGGCCTCGAACGCGAAGACGCTGATGATCCTCAGCTCGCTGTCGAACACGCGCGTCGAGGAGGTGTGCGTCGCGGGCGACGGGCCGGTGTTCTTCCAGCAGTACATCTACAAGGACCGCGGCGCGACGAAGGCGCTGATGGAGCGCGCGCACGCGGCTGGCGCCGAAGCGCTCGTCATCACCGTCGACGCCCCGAAGCTCGGCTCGCGCGAGCGCGACGTGCGGAACCGCTTCCACCTCCCGGAGGGGCTCTCGGTCGAGAACATGGTCGCGGAGGGCTACGGCGAGGTCGCCGCGCCGCCGAATGACTCGGGGCTGTCGGCGTACTTCGCTTCGCTGATCGACCCGTCGTTTTCGTGGAAGGACCTCGACTGGCTGCGCTCGGTGACGCCGCTCCCGATCGTCCTCAAGGGCCTCGTCCGGGAAGACGACGCGAAGCGCGCCGCGGACTCCGGCGTGGAGGGCATCGTCGTGTCGAACCACGGCGGGCGTCAGCTCGACACCTCCATCGCGACGATCGACGCGCTCCCCGGCGTGGTCGACGCCGTGGACGGGCGCGTCGAAGTGTACATGGACGGCGGCGTGCGCCGCGGGACGGACGTGCTCAAGGCCATCGCCTACGGCGCGCGCGCGGTGCTGATCGGGCGGCCGATCCTGTGGGGCCTCGCGTACGACGGCGAGGCCGGCGCGACGCTCGCGCTCGAGCTCTTGCGCGCGGAGATCGATCTCGCGATGACGCTCGCCGGCACGCCGACCCTCGCCGACGTCACGCGGGATCTCGTTCGATAGCTCCTCGGTGCGAACGTCTCGTCGCTGGGCAGGCTCGAGAGATCTTGCTGCGAGCTGGAGTCTGTTTGCTGCAGGCTCTCAAGCCGCGTTCGCGCGCTTCGCGGCGAAGGCGTCGAGGCCGGCCATCGCCTGGCGCCGGACCTTGTTCTGCACGATGGGGCTCCAGCCGAGGAGGGCGCCCATCGGACCGAGCGCCATGCGCGTCCACGCGTAGAAGTCGAAGACGTCGCGGTGCGACTTGATCAACCCGTCCTCGATCTCGAAGCGCGCGTCGATCTTGTTGTGGACGAAGCGGCCGGTCGCCGAGAACGTGTACTTCGCCTCCCAGTGCGCGGTGACGATGCGCTCGCTCGCGACGACGTCCGAGAACGTGACTTCCAGATCCTTCCCGCGCGCGATCAACATCCGCCACATGTTGCGGGCCTGCTCGCCATCGAGTTTCGTGAACACGGGATCCGAGAACGTCACGTCGTCGGCGTAGCAGGACGCCATCGTCTCGGCGTCCTTGCTCGCGAACGCCTCGTAGAACTTCGTGATGAGCTGCGCGTGGTCGGCCATGGTGGGCCCTTGTACCGTCACATCCACCGTTCGGCGAAGTGCGATGCGAGCCCCATGATCGTGTGCTGCGGATTCACGCCGAGGTTGGTCGGGATCGCGGAGGCGTCGGCCACGAAGAGGTTCTCGTGGTCGAAGACCCGGCCGACGTCGTCACAGACGCCCGAGCTCGCGTCGCGGCCCATCACGCAGCCGCCGAAGAGGTGCGAGAGGATCGCGACGTAGCAGCGGGGCTCGAGCGGCGCGTCCAGCAGCTTGTCGAGCTCGTCCGGCCCGAGGTCGTACTGGAACCCGTGGATGAACGGCACGACGCGCTTCGCGCCGGCCGCGAAGTGCATCGACGCCACGTGGTGGATGCCGTGCCGCAGCCGCTCCATGTCGGGTCGGTCGAGCGTGTAGCGGACGGTCGGCTTGTCCATGAAGCCGTTCGACACCGTCCCCGCGCTCTCCGCGCGCACCGCGTGGACCCACATCGCCATGTGCCGGTAGTCCTCGAGGCGCTTCATCAGCTTGTGGCCCGCGCCGCCGATGCGGCCGGCGACCAGCTCGGGCGGGATGGAGAGCGTCTCGAGCTTGAGGCCGGGCGACTGGCGGAACTTCGTGCTGGCCCAGCCCTGGGTCGCGCCGCGGTTCATGTCGACGATTTCGTCGTACAGGCCCATCACGCCGGTGCCGGGGTGCGCGCGGAAGTGTTTGCCGAGCTGCGGGAGGCGCACGCCGGAGCGCTGGAGGAGCGCGGGGCTGTGTGTCGCCGACGCCGCGATCACCACGCCGCGCCGCGCGCGGAGCTCGAACGTTCCGCCGCGCTTGCGGGTGGAGGGGTGTTTGAAGCGCCCCGTCACGCCGACCGCGCGGCGCCCGTCGAACATCACGCGCTTCACGGGCGCGCACGAGACGACGTGCCCGCCGCGCTCCATCACCTCCGGGATCCACTGGAGGTTGGTGCTCTGCTTGCGGCCCTTCTTGCAGCCCTGGAGGCACTGGCCGGTGCCCTCGCAGTCCTTCGCGTAGCGGCGCATCACGTGGCCGCCGTAGCCGAGCTTGTCGTCCGCGAGGATCGCGAGCTCGTTGGAGCGCCCGAGCGCGGGCGGCGGCACCGCGTTGACCGACAGCTCCTGTTCGATGCGTGCCTCGTGGTCGAGGACGCTGCGCTCGAAGTCGGCGTCGCCGACGCCGAGGGTGTCGCGCCACTGCGCGAAGATGTCGCCGGGCGTGGTCACCGAGATCGCGGAGTTGATGACGGTCGTCCCGCCCACCGCGCTCGCCTGGACCACCGGCCACAGCGCGCGCCCGCGCGTGATCGTGCTGCCCCAGTCGTCCATCAAGTCGCGCATCGCGCCGTAGACGGAGACGGGGTAGTCGTCCGGGTCGCGCCACGCGCCCGCTTCGACGAGCAACACCGAGGCGCCGCCGCGCGCGAGCGTGAGCGCGGCCGCGGAGCCGCCCGCGCCGCTGCCGACGACGACGAAGTCCGCGTCGAGCTCGACGCGGCGATCGGAGTAGGCGGTGTGGCTCACGTGGTCCGCCACTTCGGCGGGTCCGCCGGGTAGGGCTCGAGCGCGAGCTTCTCGCGGGTCGCCGCGTGCTGGCCCCAGCACAGCCCGCCGACCATCTTCAGCAGGAACACGACCTGGCGGACGAGGTAGATCGGGTGGCTCGAGATGCGATCGGCGTGGCGGTCGAGGGTGTCCGCCGAGAGCCAGAACGATGGTACGGGGCGGTACACGGTGAAGAGCGGCGTGACCGTGAAGACCACCGCGCCGAGCAGGACGCCGAGGCGCATCAGCGGCGCGGCTTCGCGTTGATAACGATCGAGGAACCCGTCGAGATCGAGCGCGGCGATCCCGGGGAGCCCGTCGGACTCCGGGAAGAACGGGACCAGGGCCTGTTTCACCAACCAGCGCACGACGTCGCTCCATCCCTGACCGACTTGCGAGTCATTTTCTATCGGTCGACTGAGAAAAAGTTGACGACATCGACGGAGAAGTCCACACAGTCTCCCACACCATGCGCAAGACGATCGGCACGCTGCTCCTCGCGATGACCCTGGCGACCCTGGGCGCCCCGGCGATGGCCACCCCGCGCAAGGAGACCACGCTGCGCCTCGAAGGGCTGGGCATGGACATGACGGCGAAGAAGCTGCGGCGCCTCCGCTCGGCCGTGCGCCGCGTGAAGGGTGTCCGCTGGGCCAAGGTGGACCTCGCGACCGGCGAGCTGTTCGTGGGCCACTACCGCGGGGTCACCCCGAAGCGCCTCGAGCGCGCCGTCCGCCGCGTCGGCTTCGACGTGGTCACGCCGACCGTCCACGCGCAGGTCGATCGCGCCGCGCGGCCGAAGAGCTGAGCGCTCACCCTCCTATCTTGCTGTTGAGCGCGTCCGCGAGGCTCTTGTCCGGCGCGTCTTCCTCGTCCTTCTCCGGATCCACCATGCGTGACGTCGCGCGGGCGCGGGCCTCGTGCGCGGTGCCGAGCACCGAGCGCGGCACGCCGGTCGCGTCCATCTGCGTCGCGGCGTCGAGGATGTTGAAGCGCGCGCGCGAAGGGAGCGGGCGCGTGTGGCTCGGGGGTGGGCCGTCGAGCGCGCCGAAGGTGGTCGCGGCGTCCTCGTCTTCCTCATCCTCTTCGTCGAGGTCCGCGATCGAGGAGACCGCGATCGTCTGCGCGCCGACGTCGCGGTGCTCGGCCGGGCTGATCGCCGACATCGCGATCGTCTGCGCGCCGATGTCCGGGTGCATGTCCGCGTGGACCGGCGACATCGCGATCGTCTGCGCGCCGAGGTCCGCGAGGTCGTCCAGGCTGTCGTCCTCGTCCGAGAGCCCCGGGAGCGGGTTGATCGCGAGCGTCTTCCCGCCCGCCGCCTGGATGGCGTCGATCGCGCCGTAGCTGCGGGTGGGCGCCGACATGTCCCGCACGAGATCGAGCGACTCGTACGCCATCGTCTGCGCGCCGAGGTCGCCGTCGCTGTCGGTCGCGGCGTCTTGGATGCCGAGCTGATACCCCTGGAGCGCGGGCTGCGCGTCGCCGTCGGTCGGGACGTCGTCGATCGGCGCGTTGTAGCGCGGCGGCTCCGCGATCGAGTCGAAGCCCTCCTCGTCGTCGAGGATGTCGAGGTTCGAAAGCGAGTCCGGCGACGGCCCCTCCGCGATCGAGTCGAAGCCCTCCTCGTCGTCGAGCGCGTCGAGCGCGTCGAGCGACTCGATCCGTTCGACGGGCTGGATCGGTTGGATGGGTTGGAGCGCGTCGACGTGGTCGAGCGACAACTCGATCGCCCCCGACGCGTCGATCTGCTGCGGCGTCAGCGGCTGCTGCTCGCGCGCCTGGTGCGGCACCGCCTGCGGCGCGCCGGGCGTCGGGTCGTCGTAGCCGACCGGCATCACCGGCGGGAGCTTCACGTCGATCTTCGCGATCGGCTTGGCGCCGTTCGCCATCACGGCGTCGCCCGGCATCTCGTACTCGTTGTCGTCGTCGGCGGCGGTGGGCGGCGCGTGGGTGCGGGCCATCGACACCGCCCGGCCGAGGCTGCGCGGCGCGACCTCGCGCTCGAGCTTCGTCGCCTCCGCCTCGCTGCCGTTCCTGCGGAGGATCTCGGCCGCGGCGAGGCGAGAGAGGTCGGCGTCGCGCTTGCGGTCGATCATCTCGAAGACTTCGATCAGCTCGAAGTGGGGGCTCGGGTCGTTCCGGTTGACCTTCGCGAGCTGCTGCAGCACCGCGATCCGCTTGAGGTGTTTGCCTTCGTCCGCGAAGCGCTTCGCGGCCTTGCGGTAGGCGACGGCCGCCTGCTCCGGGAAGCCGCGTCGCATGCTCTCCTCGGCGAGCTTGATCATCTTGCGCTCGTCGCTCTCGGCGACCGTGCCGATCCGGGCGACGAGGGTCTGCGGGGCCGGCACGTTGAAGGCCGGCGCCCCGGGCCCGCGATCCTCGGTCTTCTTGCCGAACAGGCGCGCGAACAAGCGTTTGAAGAACCCCGCCAAACTCGCGCCATAGTATACGCGCCGCGCGGCAGAAGGGTCCGCCGACCGTCCGACACGACGCGTCGTAGCGGCCGATCGCGCTGGGACCGTCCCTGTTCTACGCTCCGCCCCGATGGACCGTCGCCGCGTCGGTGAGAGCCTGTACACCGCCGGGACCCTCGCGCTGCCGTTCGGCCTCGGAGGCGCGGTCGGGTACTGGGTCTCGGACGCCGGGGCGCGCTGGGTCCCGACCACGCTCGGCGTCCTCCTCCTCGTCGGGGGCCTCGGTCTCGCGTGCCTCGCGGCCGGCAGCTACCTCACCGCGAGTCAGAGCTCGCCCAAGACGAAGCGGTTCGTGTTCTTCACGCTGTTCGCGTTCCTCGCTGCGGTCCTGCGGCTCGGCGTGTGGTGGGCCTCGACCCCGACGCCGCTCGCGGTGCGCGACCACGCCGACTTCCTGCGCGTGTACCGCGACGACGTCGCCCAAGCGGCCGCGCTCGAACACGCGCTGTTCGACGCTTCGAAGTCCATCGCGGCCCATGTCCCGGAGGAGGGCGTGCTCACCGCGGACGGCGAGCGCGTCGTGGGCGACGCGTGGGTCGCGTACGTGGACGCGGCGTTCGCGCTCGACCAGGTCCGCCGCTACTACGAGGACTACTACAAGATCGATCTGTCGCGCCTCGAACGGACGCGGCACACGCTCGCCTTCCTCGTGACCTTCGCCGCCGAGCTCGCGCTGTTCGAGCGCACGCTCGAGCTCGAGGCCGTCGTCGGCGCGAACCCGAGCGCGGAGAAGTTCCTCGACCTCCCGCGCGGGCACCTCCCGGCGGGGAGCTTCTCGGCCGCGAAGGAGCAGCTGCTCGGCGTGAGCGACTACTCCCGCGTCGTCGCCGGCAAACGCTACCTCGCGTACCTCGAGAAGCTGCACGGCGTGGACGGCGACGTCCGCGCGGCGGGCTTCGAGGGCCTGTGGGGCGACGTCGCGGATCGCCTCGACCGCCTCGCGCAGCACCCGAAGGCGGCGGTCGCGTTGGACGCGGTGTCGAGCGACTTCGCGCCGATCCAAAGGAGCGTGAAGCACTTCGCGTTCCCGGTGCAGAAGGGCGTGGCCGAGTGGATGGGCGACACCCGCGTGCGCCGCGCCGGGCAGTACCTCATCGACGACGCGATGCAAGCCAGCTTGCAAGCGAAGCTCGCTCCGGGCGACGTCATGCTCGCGCGCAAGAACTGGTACCTGTCGAACATCGGCCTCCCGGGCTTCTGGCCGCACGCGCTGATCTACGTGGGCACGCGCGAGCAGCTGGTCGCCGCGTTCGACGCCGACCCGGACACCCGCGCGTGGCTCGCTTCGGTCGGGCACGAGGGCCCGTTCTCGACGTACCTCGAGACGCGGTTCGTGCGGACCTGGAGGCAGCTCGACAAACACCCGATTATCGAAGCCGTCTCCGAGGGCGTCCTCGTGAGCGACATGCACCACGCGGCGGGTGACTACGTGGCGGCGCTGCGCCCGCGGCTCGCGCCGGTCGACAAGGCCAAGGCGATCGTCCGCGCGCTCGAGCTGCTCGGCCGCCCGTACGACTTCGACTTCGACTTCGCGACCGACCACGCCGTGGTCTGCACCGAGCTGGTGTGGCGCAGCTACCGCCCGCGCGACGGCGACCCGGGACTCGAGCTCCCGCTGTCGCGCATCGCGGGGCGCCTCACGCTCCCGGCGAACACGATCGCGCAGGTGTTCCGTGACGAGGGTGATCGTGAGGATCGCCAGTTCGACTTCGTGCTGTTCGTGGAGGGCCGCGAACACCACGGCGACGCGGTGGCGCAGGACGTCGAGGCGTTCCGCGCCACCGTCGACCGGTCGAAGTGGGACTTCGGTCAGCCCTGATCGAAGCAGCTCGTCAGGAACGTCGCGAGGGCCCGGTTGTTCGCGCGGCGGCTGCCGCCGACGGTGAGCGTGGCGTCGATGCCGAGGGCGCGCAGGTTCGTGCGGCCGTAGGCGCGCGCGACGTCGCGGGGCGCCCCGCGCTGCAAGTAGGCGCCGAACTCCGAGCTGTGGATGTCCCCGGAGCCGGGCGGGAGGATGTACGCGAGGAACACCGGGAGTTGGTCGTCGGCGCTCAGGTGTCTGATCGGGGAGGCCTCGAAGTAGCTCGCGGCGAAGCGGCGGTCGTAGCCCGCCGGGTCCGTCGCGTACTCCGCGGCGGTGAAGCCGTAGAGGCCCGGGAGCCCCTCGTCGAGGACGAAGGAGGCGGCGAGGAGCTGCTCGACCTCGCTGATGTCGAGCGTGGTCTGCGTGTCCGTCACGCCGACACACGTGGGGCGCGTGGACGCGCGCGCGACGGCGTTCGCGCCGTTCGGATCCGCGAGGTCGTCGTGGAACGCGAGCCACAGCGAGATCCCGCCGCCCGCCGAGGAGCCGGTGATCGCGACGCGCGCGGGATCGATCCCGTACGCGCGCGACCGCGCGCGCAGGTGTTGGAGCGCGCGGCCACCGTCGACCATCGCGGGCGGGTACTCGCCGGTCACGCCCTTCTCGAACGGGGCGTCGCCGGAGAGGCGGTAGTCGATCGTCGCGTACGCGAAGCCGGCGTCGAGGATCGGGCGCGGGTCGAACGTCGTCCCGTAGCCCTGGTCCTTGCTCCCCTGGAAGTAGCCGCCGCCATGCACGAAGACCACGACCGGGACGCGCCCTGTCGCGCCGCGCGGGACCCACAGGTCGTAGCGCTGGAGCGCGTCGGGGCCGTACGCGACGTCGATGTGACAGTCGTAGGTCTGGCCGTCGAGGAGGCAGGCGTCGCGATCGACGGCGAGCGTGATCGCGGAGTCGACTTCATCGATGCCGTCCGCGGGCGGCGCGCCGCACGCGGCGAGCGAGGCGCCGAGGAGGAGGGGGAGTGTGGGGCTTGTTCTCATCGCCCCCCGCTGTCGCAAGCGGGGGGCCAACGCCCACTTCAGGCGTCGAGGGTGCGACTGCCGATCGGAGTCCGCAGACGTGCAAGCTGCCTCGAGGACAGTCGTCCGCGAGGGTTTCAGCCGCCGTACGATTCGTAGGTGGCGTCCCAGTCGGCGTCGGTCCACTCGAGGTCGAGGTCGCCGGTGCAGGACCCGTTGCCCGCGGCGTCGACGGTGCAGGTCAGCGAGCCGTCCTTGCCGGTGATCGAGAAGCTACCGGACGCGTCGTCGGCCTTGATCGTGAGCGTGTACGAGACCTCCTCGCCGCTCGGCAGGGTCACGAACACGACCATGCGGAACGAGACGGAGGACGAGTCGTCGCCGCCGAGCTTCATCTCGAGGCCGCCCTTGTTCGTGAACGCGTAGGACTTGCCGTCCGCCTCGACGAGGGTGTCGATGCGCCACGCGGAGAAGATCTCCATCGTGAACTCGTCGTTCGTGGTGCCGGTGGTGGGCACGCGGCCGACGCCCTCCATGCGCATCTCGCCGTCCTGGCACACGCGGTCGTCGCCGCTCTTCACGCAGACGTCGGCGTAGACGTAGCTTCCCTCGTACTCGAAGCGGCCGCCCTCGACGTCGATGCTGCCGGACATCTCGAGCGTCATGCGACCGCTGAGCGACGCGTCGCCGCAGCTGTCGAAGTCGATGTCGACCTTCATGTCGAAGCTGTCGCCGTTGGGATCGAAGTTCTCGGTCTGCGCGAAGGCGTTCTCGAAGCAGCTCCCGAAGTCCTCGGCGGTGCGGAGCTGTTGCGCGCCGATCGAGCGGCCCATGCGGCGCTCCACGTGGTCGAAGAACGGCTTCATCGCCTGAAGCGCGAACGCGGGCTGGACCGACGGGCGCTCGTGGGCGCGCGCGATCGTGAGGGCGCCGCCGCCGAACGGGTTGATCGCTCCGACGGAGCCCGCCGAGCCGTTGGACTGCTGGCGCTGCGCCGCGGCGGTGACGCCGCCCTTGTCGTTGATGGAGCCCGTCGGGTTGTCGAGCGCGCTCTTGATCTCGGAGACGTCGGGACCGGAGCCACACGCGGCGGCGAGCGGGAGGAGGAGGCTGAGGCAGAGGGGTGATGTCTTCATCGCGGGCCACCGTACGCCTCCTCGGGCGCCGGTCGAAGACCCCTCCCGGGACGTGATCGCCGTGACGCCAGGGGGGATCAGCGCGTGACCGCGCAGGTGGAGGTGAAGGCCGCGACGGGGCCCTCGATACAGTATGGGATGGTCGCGGGGCACGGCCACCAGTCCGGGGCCGCCGTGGCGGTCGTGGCAAAGGCCTCGACGGACCGATCGCGCACGCACGCGCACCCGTCGCAAGCGACGCGCTCGGCGTAGAACGTGAGCATCTCGAGCTGCGCGTTGCGGCGGCAGGTCACGCCGGCGAGGGGCTCGTCCTCCTCGTCGACCACCACGGGGGCGGGGAGGCTCATCAGCGTGGCGGCCTCGCACGACGTCGCGTTCGTGCCGCACACCACGAGCGGATCGAGCGGCGGGTTCACGAGGACGGCGGCGTCGACGGGCGGCGCTTCGATGCCGAAGAGTTGGTGACGGCAGTAGACGCTCGCGCGCGGGACGTCCGAGTCCGACAGCGGAATGCTCGCGACGCGCGGCGGGGCGATCGCGAGATCGTCGAACGTCCCGATCACGCCGACGAAGGGCGTGTACGCGCCGCCGCTCGCGACCTCGTAGGCGGCGTACTGTTCGGTCGACAGCTGTGACAGCACGGAGTCGAGGCGCAGCACGTAGGCGACGAACGCATTGAACGACGAGTCGCCGCCGACGATGCGGTCGGGTGCGCCGTCCTCGATCGACTCGACGTCGAAGCCGCCGTTGTCGTTCAGGTCCTCGTAGATCATGAAGCGGGGCCGGTACGCGGATCCGCGCGCCGTCGAAGTGAAGTTGAAGCCGAAGCCGATCGACTCGGTCGGCGTGAGCTCGTCGAGGCGCGCCGACGGCGGCTCCAGCGTGAGCGCGACAGTGGTGCTGGTGACGGAGCGGTCGTCGGTGACGAGGTACTCGAGCGGCGCGTCCTCCTCGTCTTCCTGGACCACCCAAACCGTCGCGATGCGCAGGGGGTGCTCGAGGACGAGCGACTCGGCGATCGAGAGCTGGAGCGTCACGCGGCCCGGCTCGTAGGTGGGCTGGGCTTCGGGCTGGCACGCGACGAGGAGCGTCGCGAGGGCGAGGGCGCGTCTCACAGGAACACCTCCGCTTCGATCACGATGTAGTCACCCGGCTCGAATCGGTTGCGCACGGGGTCGACGATGAACAGATCGCTCTGCACCTGCTTGTTGGTGAAGAAGCCGTTGATGCGGTGCGGGAGATCCGGCCACGGGCGGACCTCGACGCCGAAGCGATAGTAGACCTCGACCCACTGCCCGGGGACGCGGTGCCCGCGCACGTACGCGACGCGCGTCTCGCCGCGCGGGTTGTCGAGGGAGCGC